>DASTFP010000193.1:0-11912 GCA_035719865.1 Terrimicrobiaceae bacterium
ACCCGTTCCCGGGTAAGCGGACTCACATCGTGAAGTGAGACCACCAGGGCCCGGCGCGGCGTTTGCATTTGCAGAAAGCGTGTGTTAACGGGATGGTATCAATCAATGTCAGAAGAAAATCCCAAATCAGACAAAGAGCCGCGTCCTCCTGGGGGAGGAGATCCCCAGTTGAACTGGCGCGGCCTTGTGCTCTTTGCGGTTGCACTCGCCTTGATCGGCGGCGCATTTCTCTTTCGCGGAAATACCTTCACCCAAACGGAGGAGATTTCCAACAAGCAATTTCTCGATCTCCTGAAGGCTGGAAAAATCGTCTCGACCGACCAACGGCCGGTCGAGATCGTGGTCGAAGAGGGCCGCAACACTCAGTCAATCATGGGATTCTACAAGCGTAAATCCCCCACGAATAACGAGGAGATCGAGGTTCCGTTCCGAACTCCGATCTACATGCCCTTCAACGGGACGCAGATGGAGCAGGCGCTCACTGCAGCCAACATTACGCCGTCTATCAGACCGGAATCCAATGTTCTTGCTTCGGCCATCGTCAGCTTTCTGCCGATCGCCCTCTTCCTTGTCATCCTCTACTTCTTTTTCAGATCTCAGATTAAGATGGCCGGACGCAGTGCTCTGAATTTCGGCAAGAGCAAGGCGCGCATGCTGTCGAAGGAAAAGAACCGAATTACATTCAAGGACGTCGCCGGCGTCGAGGAGGCCAAGGAAGAGGTCTCTGAGCTTGTCGATTTTCTCAAGGATCCGAAAAAGTTTCAGAGGCTGGGCGGCCGCATTCCAAAGGGCGTTCTCATGGTCGGTCCTCCGGGAACCGGCAAAACCCTGCTCGCGCGAGCGATCGCCGGGGAGGCCGACGTGCCTTTCTTTTCGATCAGCGGCTCGGACTTCGTCGAGATGTTCGTCGGCGTCGGCGCGTCGCGCGTTCGCGACATGTTCGAGCAGGGAAAGAAGAATGCTCCGTGTCTTATCTTTATCGATGAGATCGATGCTGTGGGCCGTCACCGCGGCCACGGTCTTGGAGGCGGACACGATGAACGCGAACAGACTCTCAACCAGCTTCTTGTGGAGATGGACGGTTTCGACACCCAGGATGGTGTCATAATCATTGCCGCGACCAATCGCCCGGATGTGCTGGACCCCGCCCTGTTGCGGCCGGGCCGTTTCGACCGGCAGGTGACAGTGAGCTTGCCGGACGTCAACGGCCGCGAGGAGATCCTCAAAGTCCACTCGAAGAAGGTGAAGCTGTCTGCAAACGTGGACCTCGGGGTTATTGCGCGCGGAACACCGGGATTCTCCGGGGCCGAACTGGCCAACGTTATAAACGAAGCCGCCTTAATCGCAGCGCGCCTCGGCTTGAAGGCGATCACCCTCGCCGAGCTCGAAGAAGCGCGGGACAAGGTTCGCTGGGGCCGTGAGCGCCGCAGTCTCGCGATGAGCGAGAAGGAGAAGATTTCCACAGCCTGGCACGAAGCTGGCCATGCCATCGTGAACGTCCTGCTGGAGCACACGCACCCATTGCACAAAGTCACGATTATCCCGCGCGCAAATTTCCTGGGGGCGACCATGTATCTGCCCGAGGGCGACAAATATTCGACGCAGCGCAAGGAGGCCCTGGATCTGCTCGCAGTGACGGCTGCGGGCAGAGTGTCCGAAGAGCTGTTCACCAAAGACGTCTCCAACGGTGCGGCAGGCGACATCAAGCAAATGACCCGGCTAGCGCGCAAGATGGTTTGCGAATGGGGGATGAGCGATGCCCTTGGCATGGTGGAGTACGGCGAACACGAAGACTACGTATTCCTCGCCAGGGATATGACTCGATCCCGCGACTACAGCGAGTCCACGGCCATGGAAATCGATCGCGAAGTGCGCAGGCTGGTCGACGAGGCCTATAACCGCGCCAAGAAAATCATTCTCGAAAATCGCGACAAGCTCGAAGTCATCGCCAAGGCTTTGCTGGTGTATGAGACGCTTGATGCGGCGCAAATCAAAGAAATCATCCAGCACGGCGAATTGAGGAATCCGCCACGCAAGGAGAAAGCGCCTCCGCCCCTTCCGCCGCCACCGGCCGACACAGTGCCCGGGTCTCCAGAGCCCATCAAACCCGGTTTGCCTCCCGGCGGTCTCGCCGCCCCCGCGCCAGCCTAAGCTCCGGGAGCCGCGCCGCTCGAGCGGCAAGCCCGTCAGGAGAGGAGCTTCAAAGCTCTCCTTGGGTCCTGCACCCGCAGAATAAGGAGACCCTTTCTCGCGGTCGGCATCGAGGCCAGATACGCGTATTCGATGTTGATCTTGTGCGTGGAAAGAACCTTTGCGATTCGGGAGAGGCTCCCGGGCTTATTGTCATTCTCGATCATGAGCACGTCAGTCTCCACGACCAAAGTTCCGCGCGACTCAAAGATGGCCAGGGCCTTTCGCGTATCGCTGACCACCATTCGAACCACGGCATGATCGACGGTATCTGAAATCGTCAGCCCGTAGATGTTGACACGATCCATAGCCAAAGCGTCGCACACCTCGGAGAGGGTGCCCGGCTTATTGGCAAGAAAGACTGCTAACTGCTCAACGATTCTCACAAACGGCAAGTGAATTATCGCGAAGCCGTAACATTCTCGTTAATGACCTGTCCAGCTTCCTCCTCTTTCGCTTTTTCGGTTGCGGGAGCCACAGGTTTTGCCGCCGGCACCGTCGGGCTGACTTTCCAGAACTTTGCGGCGTAAGTCGGCCAGTCGGCGAGGATCTCACGGGCGATCTCGCTCTCGGTTCGCTCCAAGTGCTTGTAGATAAAAGCCTTCAAAGTCTTGATATCTTCATCTTCCTCCAGGCGGGAGGGAGTAATGAGCTGTGGGTTATAGCGATCGTGAAACTCGTCCTCGAGATCCAGAACGTAAGCCACGCCCCCGGTCATCCCCGCGCCAAAGTTTTTGCCCGTTGACCCCAGCACGACCACCGTGCCGTTGGTCATGTATTCGCAGCAATGATCGCCGACGCCCTCCACGACCGCAGTCCCGCCGGAGTTCCGGACGCAGAAGCGCTCGCCGCCCCGACCGTTTGCAAAGAGCGCTCCCCCCGTCGCTCCATACATGACGGTGTTCCCAAGGATGATGCACTGGTGCGGCGTGTATTTTCGCTCCGCGATGGCCTTGATCACGATCTCGCCGCCGCTCATTCCCTTGCCGACGTAGTCGTTGGCTTCGCCCGTGAGAATCAACCGCACACCCGGCGCGAGGAACGTTCCAAAGCTCTGCCCGGAGCTGCCGTTGAAACGAAGCTCGATCGTGCCCTCAGGGAGACCCTCCTCCCCGTATTGGTAACCGATTTCGCCCGAAACCTGCGTTCCAACCGAGCGGTTGATATTCGTGACCTTGTACGAAAGCGAGATGGGCTTGCCATCGCTAATGGCATCCTTGGCATCCTGCAGAATGATTTCGTCCAAAGTGCGATCATCGGGCCTGTCGTTGCGGGCGCGCGTCGCGTGTCGCACCATTGTCGAATCGTCTTTGGCAACGTCAACGAGCAACGGCGCAAGATTCAGCGTGTTGGCCTTGGGGTGGTCCGGAATATGCCGCTGCCGCAGGCATTCGGTATGACCCACCATTTCGTTGATCGTCCGAAAACCGAGGCGCGCCATGATTTCCCGCACCTCCGCGGCGACGGCATTGAAAAACCTCACCACGTTATCCGGCTTTCCTTTGAACTTGCCCCGCAGCCTGTCATCCAGCGTGGCAACGCCGACCGGGCAGGTATTGAGATGACATTGGCGGACATACACGCATCCCATGGCAATGAGCGCGGCAGTGCCAAAATTGTACTCTTCGGCGCCCAACAGGGTCGCGTAAACAATGTCTTCGCCTGAACGCATCCCGCCGTCGGTTCGCAGGGTCACCCGGTTTCTCAAGCCGTTGAGAAGAAGCACTTGATGGGTTTCCGCCACCCCCATTTCCCAGGCTCCGCCCGCGTTCTTTATCGAGCTCAGGGGAGAGGCGCCCGTCCCGCCTTCGTGCCCGCTCACCAAAATGATGTCTGCATGAGCCTTGGCCACGCCGGCTGCGATGGTCCCGACGCCAGCTTCAGCGACCAGCTTCACGCAAACGCGCGCGCGAGGGTTGACCTGCTTGAGGTCGTAGATCAATTGCGCCAGGTCCTCGATGGAATAGATGTCATGATGGGGAGGCGGAGAGATGAGAGTAACACCCGCCACGGCGTGACGCAGTCTCGCGATATACGCGCTGACCTTGTGGCCCGGCAACTGACCGCCCTCTCCCGGTTTCGCGCCCTGGGCCATCTTGATTTCGATCTCCTTGGCGCTGGCGAGATAAGCCGCGGTAACGCCGAAACGCCCGCTGGCAATCTGCTTGATGGCACTATTGGCCCAATCCCCATCCTCCCGGCGCTTGAAACGGACCGGGTCTTCGCCACCTTCACCGCTGTTGGACTTGCCGCCGATGCGGTTCATGGCGATGGCCAGAGTTTCATGAGCCTCAGGGCTTAGCGCCCCCAAAGACATGCCCGCCGTGGTGAATCTGCGACGAATTTCCTCCACCGGTTCGACCTCGTCGATCGCCAACGGACCCGACGGCGCCGGAACGATCTCAAGCAGGTTTCGGATCGAATGCGGCCGGTTGGCCAGAACGGCATCGACATACTTCTTGTAGTCTTCGAGCTTTCCAGCCTTCTCATCGCCCTTGATGCCAACAAACGTATGGAAGTTCTGGATTACGGGCGGGCTGACCGCGTGCAGCTCACCACCACGGCGAAACCGGAAGTAGCCCGGGTCGTCGAGCTTTCCCGCCTCGACGGGAACCGCATCTCCGAAGGCAAGCCCATGACGGGTCAGGCTCTCGGTGGCAATCTCTTCGAAGCCTACGCCCTCGATCTGACTGGATGTCCCGGTAAAGCACTCCTCGACCAGCTGGGACGAAATACCAATGGCTTCGAAGATTTGGGCGCCGCGATAGCTGCTCACAACCGAGATCCCCATTTTCGACATGATCTTGAGCAGCCCGTTCTCCAGTGCCTTCTTGTAGCTGATCGCCGCTTTTCCGAAATCGGGTTCAACCGAACCCTTTTCGATCACTTCGCGAAGAGTTTCAAACGCGAGGTAAGGGTTGATGCAGCTCGCGCCGAATCCGATGAGGCAAGCGATCTGGTGAACGTCGCGTGCTTCGCCGGTTTCACAGATCATGCTGGCTTTCATGCGCTTTCCGACACGGCGCAAGTGGTGGTGCACCGCCCCCATCGCCAGGAGCATCGGAACAGCGACGTTCTGAAAATCCATCCCGCGATCGGAGAGGACGATCAACCGGACGCCTTCATCCACAGCCTTTTCGGCTTCCTTGCAAATCCGGCGCACTGCGTTGGCGAGACCTGCCGCGCCCTCGCCGATTGGCCACACGCAGGGCACCGTTCTCGCCGGAAACTCTCCCCCGATCGCGTTGAGTCTCTCAAGCTCCGCGTCGAGCAACAGCGGTGATTCAAGCATGATCTGGCAGCAATGTTCCGGCGTCTCCGAAAGGAGATTGCGCCGCCAGCCAAGCACGGTATGCAGAGACATGACCAATTTTTCGCGGATGGGATCGATTGGCGGGTTGGTCACCTGCGCAAAAAGCTGCTTGAAGTAGGTATAGAGCAGGCGCGGTCGAAGCGACAGCGCAGCCAGGGGCGTATCATCACCCATTGAGCCGACCGCTTCCGCGCCGTCCTTGAACATCGGCTTCAGCACGATATCGAGCTCCTCGCTCGAATAACCGAAGGCGATCTGACGCTGAGTAAGCGTGAGAATATCGAGTTCCCCGGAGGGCGCCGGGATTTTCTGCGCATCGCAGTGCTCGAAACGAACAAGGTTCTTCTTGTTCCATTCTCCGTACGGTTTGCGAGCCGCGAGCATCGCCTTGATGTCGGCGTCGTGCAACAGACGCCCGCCCACCGTATCAACAGCGATCATCTCCCCAGGCGCCAGGCGCCCCATCTCAACAACGTGGCGCAAATCGATTCCGGAAATCCCCACCTCCGAGCCAAGACACACCACGCCTTCGTCGGTCAACATATAGCGAGCCGGACGCAGACCGTTCCGGTCCAGGCAGGCAGCGACCATAAGGCCATCCGTGAAACAGAGAGCAGCCGGGCCATCCCACGGCTCGCAAATACAGCGGTGATACTCGAAAAAGTCGGCGACCGGCTGCGGAATATTTTTCTCCGAACGCCAGGCCGGCGGAACCAGCATCGACATCGCATGCAGAATGCTGCGACCGCTCATCGTGAGCACCTCCAGCGCGTTATCCAGACTCGCGGAGTCCGACCCGCCAGGCTGAATTATCGGTTTGAGAAGATCAATATCCGTCCCCCAGAAATCTGCTCGCAGTTCCGCCTCCCGAGCGGCCGTCCAGTTGCGATTGCCGCGAATAGTGTTGATCTCGCCATTGTGCGCAAGCATGCGAAACGGCTGAGCGAGCGGCCATTTCGGAAAGGTGTTGGTGCTGTATCGCTGGTGATACACGCACATGGCGGTCTCGTAGTCGGGATTCGAAAGATCAGGATAGTATTTTTCCAGGGAAGCCGAAACGAGCAATCCCTTGTAGACAATGACCCGATGCGAAAATGAAGGGATGTAAAAATGACTGATCTTGTCCGCCGCGGCCGTGTCCTCGATCTCATTGCGGGCAAGAAAGAGGCGACGTTCGTAATCGTCATCGGCCATCCCCCACGGTTTGCCGATGAGAACATGCTCGATCCTCGGCATGGTCGTCTGCGCCTTCTCGCCAAGCACACGAATATTAATCGGCACCTCGCGCCACCCGAAGAGAAAGAGCCCGCGCTTCTCGAGCACATCCTGGGTGATCGCCTTGGCCCGCGCCTGGGCGTAGGCATTGTCGTGAGGCAGAAACATCACCCCGACTGCAAGATCCGCTTCCTTGTAAAGCGTGTGACCCAATCGGGTGACCTCGGGCACAAAAAGCTTATACGGAATCTGGGTAATCAGTCCCGCGCCATCACCCGTTTTCGCATCGGCATCAAGCGCCCCACGGTGCATGAGGCTGCAGATCGAACGAAGTCCGATCCGAAGAATGCGATTTGTGCGCCTTCCGTTCACCTGCGCCACAAAGCCAACACCGCACGAATCGTGCTCGTGTTCGGGGTTGTACAAGCCTTGATTCGCGGTGAAGGATTTGCTGGCGGTCTTCATTCTTAGGTTCCCAGTTGTTGTTTCAATGACTTCAGAGTGTTCCGACAATCACAGAATCAAGCAACTTTCATTCCATGCATGACCGGTGTCATCAACTTTCTGCGCGGTAAGCGCGAAATCATGGATGGGTCATCTCCTCGGCACGGACCCATCGGTCGAAGTCCTCCGGGCTGAGAAAGCCGAGCGCGACGGCGGCCTCCTTGAGGCTGCTTCCTTCCTGGTGCGCTTTCTTCGCGATTTTCGCGGCCTTGTCATAGCCAATATGCGGATTTAGCGCGGTTACGAGCATGAGGGAATTCTTCACATACTCCCCAATGCGCTCGCGATTCGCTTCGATGCCCGCAGCGCAGTGCTGGTCAAAGGAATCACACCCGTCTGCAAGCAGGCGGACGGAATTCAAGAAGTTGAACACGATAACGGGCTTGAAGACATTGAGTTCAAAGTTGCCCTGCGAGGCGGCAAATCCAATGGCGGTGTCGTTGCCCATGACTTGCACCGCGATCATTGTGAGCGATTCGCTCTGGGTGGGATTCACCTTGCCAGGCATGATCGAGGAACCGGGCTCATTTTCCGGTATCGTGAGCTCACCAAGCCCACAGCGAGGACCGGATGCCAGCCAGCGTACGTCGTTGGCGATCTTCATGCCCGAGCACGCCAGGCTCTTGAGCGCCCCGCTCGCGAAGACAAATTCGTTGTGGGCGGAAAGAGCGGCAAATTTGTTCGGAGCAGCAACGAAAGGCAGACCGGTCAAGGCCGCGATGTGGGCCGCGGCGCGATCTCCAAATTCGGGATGCGAATTGAGTCCGGTGCCGACCGCGGTTCCTCCAATTGCGAGCGTGTAAAGTCCCGCCAGCGAGGCTTCGATTCGCTCGATGTCACCGTCCAGAAGGGCTACGTAGCCCGAGAACTCCTGACCGAGCGTGAGGGGCGTGGCATCCTGCAAATGGGTGCGGCCGATCTTGACGATCGAGGCGAAGCTCTTGGCCTTCGCGTCGAGAGTGTCACGGAGCCTGAGAACGGCGGGCAGCAATCTCTTCACCAACTGTGTCGCCGCCGCGATGTTCATCGCCGTCGGAAAGGTATCGTTGGATGATTGTGACATGTTGACGTCATCGTTGGGATGGATCGGCTTCTTGGAACCAAGCTCTCCGCCGGCAATTTCTATCGCACGGTTGGAAATGACTTCGTTGGCATTCATGTTGCTCTGCGTTCCGCTTCCCGTCTGCCAGATACGAAGCGGAAAATGATCGTTCAGCTTTCCTTCGATGACTTCGTCGGCAGCCTGAGCGATCAAGTTGCATTTCTCCTCCGGGAGTTTGCCGAGATCGCGGTTCGCGAGCGCGCACGCTTTCTTCAAGATCCCGAGGGCACGGATCAACTCGGGCGGCTTGATATCATCTCCGATATCAAAATGGATGAGGGACCGGGCGGTTTGCGCACCCCAATAGCGATCGCGGGGAACATGAATGGCGCCCATCGTGTCCGTTTCGACGCGATGAGTTTCCGTCGGGGAGGGAGAGGTGGTTTGGGTACTCACGGTGAAAAGCTAGGCCGTTTGAAGCAACTTGAAAAGGATACAGCTCAACTGCCCAGCTTCTGGCGCAGTCGCTCCAGGAAAACCTGCTGGCTTTGATTGATCTTCTTTTCCGCTTCGGCCAGCGGGAAGAATTCCGCGCGATCGATCTCGGGGAAGGTCTGCACTGTTCCCGAACGCGGTGGCCACTCCAGTTCAAAGGTGTTGCTCGTCAGCGAGATTGTCTGATCCGGCGCAGCCTCGAGCGCCCAGGCATACACGACTTTCCCGCCCTTCTGCTGCACCCACCCGAGGGCTATAAGATCTCCTTTCGCGGCGAAGCCGACTTCCTCGTGGAACTCGCGCAAGGCCGCGGCGAGCAAATCCTCGCCTTCATTCGGTTCGCCTTTTGGAATGCTCCAGGCGCCTTCATCCCTCTTCCGCCAAAACGGACCGCCCGGATGCACCAGGAGAACCTCAATCGAACTCGGTCGACGCACATACATCAAGACTCCCGCGCTTTTCTTTCCCGGCATTCTTCTGGTCAAAAATGGCTGACGAATCCTCTGAAGAGCTCGCGAAACCGTGCCCTGCCTCCCGGATTACCAGGTCGCAGGCCGGCACAAATCGCGTGGAGCCTGGCGTGCACGCGCGTCCTGACAACCAAGGTCAATGAAGCCTTCGCAGGCGGCAGACCGTTAAGAGATGGTGGCGGTGGTCGGGTGGGAAACCGAGGGCTGGCTCATGAACGCCAGCTTTTCGCCATCAGGATGCACATAAATATTCTCGTGGGTCTTTATGTTTCCGCGAAGCAACTCTTCGGCCAATGGGTCCTCCAGAAAACGCTCGACAGCCCGGCGCATCGGGCGGGCCCCATACTGCGGATCGTAACCCTTCTCGATGAGGAAGTCCTTCGCGGACTCCTCGAGGATGAGTTGAATATTTTTCGCCTTGATACGCTGAATCACCTTCGCCACTTCCAGATCGACGATCTGGATAAGATCCGGCTTGGTAAGGGTGTGAAAGACGATCGTGTCGTCGAGACGGTTGAGGAACTCCGGTTTGAAGACGCGCTTGGTTTCTTCAAGGATCTTGTCTCGCATCACGTCATAGTTGTCATCCAAATTTGGCGCACCGAAGCCAAGCGTCGTCTGCTTGCGAATCAACTCGGCTCCAACATTGGAGGTCATGATGATGATCGTGTTGCGAAAATCAATTTTTCGGCCCAGCGAATCGGTTATCTTTCCCTCTTCCAGAATCTGCAAAAGCAAATGCATCACATCCGGATGCGCTTTCTCGATTTCGTCGAACAGGACGACCGAGTAGGGTCGCCTCCGAACGGCCTCGGAAAGCTGACCTCCCTCCTCGTAGCCGACGTAGCCCGGTGGTGAACCGATCAGACGCGATGCGGTGAATTTCTCCATGTACTCGGACATGTCGATCTGGATGAGCGCGTCGGCATCACCAAACATGAACTCGGCGAGTGTGCGCGCCAGGAAAGTCTTTCCCACCCCAGTTGGTCCG
Source organism: Terrimicrobiaceae bacterium (assembly GCA_035719865.1). Lineage (GTDB taxonomy): Bacteria > Verrucomicrobiota > Verrucomicrobiia > Chthoniobacterales > Terrimicrobiaceae > DASTFP01. The sequence continues at coordinate 10,221 of DASTFP010000193.1, forward strand.
AGGAAAACAAAAGAACCAATCGGACGCCTGGGATCCTTGAGGTCGGCACGCGAGCGGCGGAGAGCCTTGCTAATCGTAATGACCGCTTCGTCCTGTCCGATGACCTTGCCCTTAAGTTCGCTCTCCATGGCGAGGAGCTTCTGCGTCTCCTGCTGCTCCATTCGGGATAGCGGAACGCCGGTCCACTTCGAGACAACGTGCATGATCTCGTCTTCGGAGACCAAAACCTCCCTCTCTTCCTTGCTGATGCGCCACTCGGAAAGAATCGTATCGAGACGGTCCTTGGCCTGTTTCTCGTTGTCGCGCAGGGCGGCAGCCTTCTCGAAATCCTGAGCCTTGATGGCCGCCTCCTTGTCAACGCGGATCTGCTCAATCTGCGCTTCAATATCCTTCACGTTTGGCGGCCGGGTCATGGCCGCGATGCGTGCGCGCGATCCGGCCTCATCCATCACATCGATGGCCTTGTCAGGCAGGAAACGCCCGGTAAGGTAACGGTCGGAAAGTCTTGCCGCGGCCTCGAGGGCCTCATCCGAAATCCTTGCCTTGTGGTGCGCTTCGTATTTCGGGCGAATTCCTTTCAGGATGAGAATGGTCTGATCAACACTGGGCGCCTCCACTTTCACCGTCTGAAAACGACGCTCCAGCGCCGCGTCCTTCTCGATATATTTGCGGTACTCGTTGAGCGTTGTTGCTCCGATGCACTGCAATTCGCCCCGCGAGAGTGCCGGCTTGATGATGTTCGAAGCATCCATCGCGCCTTCCGCGGACCCGGCACCGACGATCGTGTGGAGCTCGTCGATGAAAAGGATCACGTTCTTCGTGCGGCGGATCTCGTCCATGACCGCTTTGATGCGCTCCTCAAACTGGCCCCGATACTTCGTGCCAGCGACCATCAGCGCGAGATCGAGCGTGACGACTTTCTTGTCGCGCAGGAGTTCGGGCACTTCACCAGCGACGATCTCCTGCGCAAGGCCCTCGGCGATGGCCGTCTTGCCAACGCCCGCCTCACCAATCAGCACCGGATTGTTCTTCGTGCGACGGCAAAGAATTTGAATCACGCGCTCAATCTCGTCAGCGCGCCCGATCACGGGATCGAGCTCATTTTTCTTGGCGAGTTCGGTGAGGTCGCGTCCGAAGGCCCGCAAGGCCGGGGTCTTCGAATCCTTCTTGCCGCCGGCCTCGGTCGGAACTCCTTCGCTCTCTTCCTGCGGAGCAAAGTTCGGATCGAGTTCCTTAAGGATTTCGTTTCGGGTGCGCTCGATGTCGATCTCGAGGCTTTTCAAAACACGCGCGGCAACGCCCTCTCCCTCACGGAGCAGACCCAGCAAGATGTGCTCCGTGCCAACGTAGGAATGCTGGAGCGCCTTGGCCTCCTTCCCCGCGAGCGCAAGCACCTTCTTCACACGAGGTGTGTAGGGAATGTTTCCGACCATTTTGGTCTCGGGGCCCGAACCCACCTGCTTCTCGACCTCCATACGAACCGTCTCAAGATCGAGCCCCATCTTTTGCAGAACGTTGACGGCGACCCCCTGGCCGAGCTTGATGAGACCGAGGAGCAAATGCTCGGTCCCGACATAGTTATGGTTGAAACGGTCGGCTTCCTTACGGGCAAGGGCCAGAACCTGTTGCGCGCGAGGCGTGAAGTTATTCATCATTTTCCTGCGATCCAGAGGGTTTTATAGTAATCTTCGT
>DASTFP010000194.1:0-7919 GCA_035719865.1 Terrimicrobiaceae bacterium
AGATGGCTGAACATACGGCAGAGATTCGTTGGGAGAGATCCGGCGACGGATTCTTGAGCGGGAAGTATTCGCGCGAACATGTTTGGAGATTCGACGGCGGGTTCACGGCGCCCGCTTCGGCGTCCCCGCACGTCGTCCCGGTCCCCTATTCGAATCCCGCCTGCATCGACCCCGAAGAGGCTTTCGTGGCCGCGATTGCGAGCTGCCATATGCTCACCTTCCTTTATCTGGCCTCTCGGGACGGGTTTCAAATCGATCTTTATGAAGACCAGGCCGTCGGAACGACGGCGAAAAACGAGCGCGGCATTCCTTGGGTCAACCAGGTAAGGCTAGATCCAAAAATCGAGTATAGTGGCAGTAAAATCCCGTCGCCCTCGGATGAACGCCGCCTCCATCACTCCGCGCACGAGCAATGCTTCATTGCGAACTCGGTGAAGACAGAAATTGTCTTCCCTTTTTCTCCGGAGGATTAGTTCCAGTCTCCGGGAGAACGTCAGTCCGCTGTTTATGCGTCGCTCTCACGGGCGTCCGGCGCTAACCGGATTCGTTTACGCCCTTCTCGCCTATGCGAGTTGGGGGTTGCTGCCTTTGTATTGGAAGCCCTTCGGCATGGTGTCTCCGCTGGAGGTCGTGAGCCATCGTGTGATATGGTCGCTGCTTCTTCTGGTGGCCCTCCTAATCTTCGGTCAATTGGAGGAAACGCGCTCTGTTCTCCGTAACGGCAAACGCCTTTCGGTGCTCTTCGTCACCGCGAGCCTTCTGGGCGTGAACTGGGCGCTCTTTATCTACGGGGTGGTCTCGGGACAAGTCGTCCAGACAAGTCTCGGCTATTTTCTCAATCCCTTGGTCAGCATCTTTCTGGCGTTTCTTTTCCTGAGGGAAAGGCTCAATCTCGTGCAAACCTTGGCCGTTTTTCTCGCTGCTTGCGGCGTGGCGCACTTTGGCTGGTATTTGGGACAATTACCCTGGATCGCCCTCAGCCTCGCGTTCTCCTTCGGCCTCTACGGACTTTTGCGCAAGATCGTCGTGATAACGCCGCTCGTTGGCCTTCTGATCGAGACCGCGCTCATGACTCCGCCGGCTCTCGCGATAATCTGGAGCCTCTCGAGTCAGGACCGGGTCGGATTCGGTACTTCGGCGCACCTCACGCTTCTTTTCGTCGGCGCCGGAGTAGTGACCACATTGCCTTTGCTCTGGTTCACCAGCGCAACCAAACTCCTGAGGCTCTCCACGATGGCGTTCCTCCAATACCTGGCGCCGACTTTGCAACTCCTCGTCGGGGTAATCGTGTTTAAAGAACCCTTCACCAGCCGGGAGGCGATATCTTTCGCTTTGATTTGGACTGCGATCGCGATTTACCTCTCCTCGCTCGTGCGCTCCCACCGATACCCGGAACCCACGGCCGATGCGGACTGATCAGTTCGCGCTCGAGCGTCGCAGAGCTTGCACCACATCTGCCGATTACAAGCCGACGCCGGTTCTTGGCAAATCTCCTCTCCGGTGATTCCTCATCCCATCGAGGAACAGCTCGCAAAAACTCAAGGAGATCTCAATCGGATCGCCTCTCAATGCGTGCCTCGGGAAGAGCTCATTGGTCAGGAAATAACTGCGTAGCATTCCGGTAAACGCCCGGGCCGCGATGGCCGTATCCACCTGGCGGAATCGGCCTTCCTTGATCCCGCGGTCAATCAATTGTTCGACCAGCCTTATGAACCTGCTGACAAACTGGTCGTAGAAGGCGTCGGCTAGCGCGTGGGCTTCCAGCGCACTATGATAGTAGAGTCGCAGGAAGACAGGATCGAAGGCCTCGGCGAAACGCCGCGCGACCAGTCGCAGAGCATCCTCAACCGAAATGCCACGGCATTCCGTGGCATCGATAAGGCGCGCCAGACTCTTGTCTTCCAGCTTGTCCCGCAAGATCGCGGTGAAGAGATCCTTCTTGGCAGGAAAATGCCGAAAGATCAGGGCTTCGTTCACGCCCGCAATACGGGCAATGCCCGCCGTGGTGGCTCCCTTGAAGCCCCGCGCCGCAAAAAGTTCCCGTGCCGCCGTCAGAATCCGCTCACGGCTCGAACGGGACGATCTCTTAGTTGCCGTTTGGCTCACCCGCGCTAATCTTGTAAGTGTTCACTTACACCGTTAAACCATGAGCCGGGAAGGATCAAGATACCTTGTAGGGGTCCTAGTTGTTTTCGTGCTGGCACTGGCGGGATGCGGAAAGCCCGAGAAGAAGGCGGCGCCCAAATCCCCGAAAGTCATGGTGACCGCGCCGGAGGAACGAGCCGTGCTGGAATATGAGGACCTGCCCGGTCGGGTGGCGGCCATCGAGGACGTTGAGGTGAAGGCGCGTGTCACCGGCTTCCTGAAAACAGTCCACTTTCAGGAAGGCAACGAAGTCAGCCAGGGCGACCTGCTCTACACCATTGATCCCCGCGAATATCAAGCGGATCTGGATTCCTCCACGGCGGCAGTCCAGCAGGCGCAGGCCCAAATGGCGCAAGAAAAATCGGATTTAGCGCGTTCGAAGCAGCTAAGCACCCAAAGGGTCATTGCAGCGCAGGAAGCCGAGAAGCAGGGAACCGCGGTGCTTGCCGCGGAGGCGGCGGTCCGCGCGGCTCAGGCGCGATTGGACAGAGCAAAGCTCAATCTGGAGTGGACCGAGATTCGCGCGCCGATCTCCGGGAAGATCAGCCGGACCAGCGTGACGGAAGGAAATCTTGTCGCCAATGGAAACACGCTCTCGACCATCGTCAGCCAGGCCCCAGTCTACGTCTACTTCGATGCACCGGAGCGCGTCGTCTTGCGATGGGACAAGGTGTCGAGCGAGCAGGCGGCGGGCGGACTGACCGCAAGGGCCAAGGCTTTCGTCGGTCTGCTGAACGAAGAGGGGTTCCCTCGCGAAGGACGGGTGGATTTTTCCGACAACGAGTTGAGCCCGGGTACCGGGACGCTCAGGATGCGCGCCGTAGTGCCAAATGATGACCGACGCTTGCGTGTGGGCATGTTTGCGCGGGTGCGGGTGACGCTCGATCAACCCCGCGAGACCCTGCTTGTTCCCGAGCGGGCCGTGGGCATCGATCAGGGCCAGCGATTCGTCTATGTCGTCAACGACGACAACAAAGTCGAATATCGCAAGGTCTCAACCGGACAGATTTTTGAAGGCAAGCTGGCAATTCTTGAGGGTATTAAACCGCACGATCGGGTGGTTACCGAAGGCTTGCAGCTCCTGGAGCCGGGTCAGGCGGTGCAACCCGAGGAGGCAAAAACCTCGGACCCTTCGGCGCGCACCGAGGAGTCGGTACGGTCGCCGGAAAAATCCTGATGGGCGGCATTCCCCGGTTTTTCATCGACCGCCCGATCTTCGCATCGGTCATCGCGATTGTGACGGTCTTCGCCGGCGTGATCGCCCTGTTCAATTTGCCGATTGCCCAATACCCAAACATTGTTCCGCCGACGGTCAGCGTTACGGCGAGATATCCGGGGGCAAACGCTGAGACGGTCGCGAGCACGGTCGCAGCCCCAATCGAACAGCAGATCAACGGCGTGGATAACATGCTCTACATCTCATCCACGTCGACCTCAGACGGTCAAATGACCATCACCGTGACCTTCGCGGCGGGCACGAACCCGGATACCGCCCAGGTGCTCGTGCAAAACCGCGTTCAAGCTGCCGAGGCCAAACTGCCCGACGTGGTTCGCAGCAACGGGGTGGTTGTTCGCAAACGTTCTCCGGACTTCACGATGGCGGTGAGCATGGTGTCGCCGGACGGGCGCTACGACGATCTTTATCTGTCCAATTACGCCCTCCTCCAGGTGAGCGACTACCTGGCGCGCGTCAAGGGGGTCGGCGACGTTCAGTTCTTCGGCGCGCGGGACTATTCCATGCGGATCTGGTTGAACCCCGACAAGATCGCCGCGCTCGGCATGACCGCTGGCGACGTCGTAGAGGCGCTGCGCGAGCAAAACGTGCAGATCGCCGCCGGGAACGTCGGCGGTCAGCCGGCGCCTTCCGGCTTGGACTATCAGATGGCGGTCACGACCCAGGGGCGGCTCGAAAGTGCCGAGCAATTTGAGAACATCGTCATCAAGACAGGCACGAATGGCGAGGTGGTGAGAGTCAAGGACGTGGCTCGAGTTGAGCTCGGGGCCAAAGACTACACGGTGATCTCGCGCCTGGATGGCAAACCGGCAATTAACATCGGGATCTTTCAGGCCCCCGGATCGAATGCGCTGGACATTTCGAAACGCGTCAGGGCCGAGATGGAGCGGCTCAAACAGCGTTTCCCGCCCGGGATGGACTACCGGATCATCTACGACACCACGATGTTCGTGAAGGAGGCCATTTACTCTGTGACGGAGACGATTCTGGAGGCTTTCCTGCTTGTTGTGTTCGTGGTGCTCGTTTTCCTGCAAAGCTGGCGCTCCACGCTCATCCCGATCATGGCTGTCCCCGTCTCATTGATCGGCACTTTCGCGGTCATGCTCGCCTTTGGATTTTCGCTCAACCTCCTCACCTTGCTGGGCCTGGTGCTCGCCATCGGAATCGTTGTCGACGACGCGATCGTGGTCGTCGAAGCCGTCGAGCGTCACATGGAAGAAGGGCTCAACCGGCGCGATGCGACGATCAAGGCGATGAGCGAGGTAGCCGGACCCATCGTCGCGATTACCGCCGTGTTATCGTGCGTCTTTATCCCAACCGCGTTCATCCCGGGCCTGACGGGTTCGTTTTACCGGCAGTTTGCTTTAACTATTGCCTTCTCAACGATCCTTTCGATGGTGAATTCGCTCACGTTGAGTCCGGCGATGTGCGCCCTGTTCCTCCAGCCTCGGGACGCACGTAAGGATTTTTTGGGACGGATCCTCGATGGTTCGCTCGGCTGGTTCTTCCGTCTCTTCAATCGCACCTACGAGGCAGCAAATACTTTGTACATCCGGCTGCTTAGAAGGCTGATTCGGTGGAGCTTTATTGTTCTGGTTCTCTACGCAGGACTTCTCGTCCTGACGGGATATGTCTTCAAAAGCGTTCCCACGGGCTTCATACCGGAGACAGACCAAGGGTTCATGTTCGTTAACGTCGAGCTTCCCGAAGGCGCATCACTCGAACGCACCGAGGAAGTCATGAATCAGGTGGAGGAGACCTTGAAGTCGACCCCCGGCATCGCCAACACCATCAATCGAATCGGAAGCTCCATCATTACCCAGGCGACAGCACCCAACAGCGGAACCGTGATTTGCATTTTCGAGCCTTTTGAGGAAAGAAAGGGGCATCCCGAAAAGTCGCTTCGCGGCATTCTCGCCGCAATCGAGCCCAAGTTTGAGCAGATTCGGCAGGCGCGTGTTCTCGCTTTTGCGCCCCCCTCCGTGCGCGGGTTGAGCACAACGGGCGGGGTAAAGCTCATGGTGCAGGATCGTGAAGGCGGCACGCCGGCAAATCTCGAAAGAGCGTTGCAGGGCCCAATTAAGGAGGGGGAGTCCCGGCCGGAGTTGGACCGTATCTTTACGCTTTTCCGCGCGAACACCCCGCAGGTCTATGCGGATATCAACCGCATCCAGGCAAAGAGCAGGAACGTCCACGTGAGCGCAATCTCGGAAGCGCTGCAATTCTACCTGGGGTCCATCTATGTCAACGATCTGAACCTGTTCGGAAAACCCTTCCAGGTGACCGCGCAAGCGGACGGCCCCTTCCGCGCGCGTCCGGACGACATCCTTCGCCTGCAGACGCGGAACACGGCGGGCGAAATGGTGCCCCTGGGAAGCTTGGTCGATCTCAGGGAAGTCAATGCCCCGTCTCGGGTGATCCGCTTCAACTTGTTTCCCGCGGCCGAACTCAACGCCAACCCTGCTGCGGGATACAGCACGGGTCAGACCATCAAGGCCATGGAGGAACTCGCAACCGAAACACTTCCCGCCAGTTACGGTTACGAATGGACTGAAACCGCGCTCCAGGAACTCATCGCGGGGAATAGCGCGCTCTACGTTTTCCCCATCTGCGTTCTCTTTGTGTTTCTGGTGTTGGCCGCGCTGTACGAGAACTGGGCCTTGCCGTTGGCGATCATTCTCATCGTGCCGATGTGCGTGCTGTGCTCGCTTGTGGGCATCGCTATTTCTGGAGGCGACAACAACATTTTTACCCAGATCGGTTTCGTCGTTCTTATCGGTCTCGCGAGTAAGAATGCCATCCTTATCGTAGAATATGCGAGGCTGAGCGAAGAACGCGACGCCCGGACACCCCTCGAAGCAGCTGTCGAGGCAAGCCGCCTTCGATTGCGGCCGATCCTCATGACCTCGTTCTCCTTCATCCTTGGTGTTGTTCCTCTCGTTCTGGCCAGTGGTGCCGGTTACGAGTTGCGCCGCACCCTGGGCCTCGCCGTGTTTTCGGGCATGCTGGGGGTCACGATCTTCGGGCTGTTCCTGACCCCAGTTTTCTACGTGGTGATCCGCCGGATTACCACTCGCCGAAAAAGGGAAACGTCCCCTCGGGAAAGACCTTCACGAGAATTGGCGCCTGTCGGGTGAAGCCGTTCCGTCGCCGCCGGCAAGATCCCGACTCGACAGGCAAGCAGTCCCGGCCTGAAAATAGATACTTCCAATGGAGAGGCCAGCGTGCGCGCTCTGATTGTTGACGACGAGAAGAACATACGCCGAGCGTTCCTGATGGCGCTCGAGTCGATGGGTCACGAAGCCATCGCCGCGGAAAGCGGCGCGCTGGCGATTGAAGAGCTCAAAGCGAGCAACTATGATGTTGCGTTTCTCGACCTGAAGCTCAGTGCGGAGAGCGGATTGGACGTGCTCCAGGAGATCCTAAGCACCTCGCCGGGGACGGTCGTGATCATCGTAACAGCCTATGCCTCGGTGGAAACGGCAGTCGAGGCCATGCGTCGGGGAGCTTTCGACTACCTTCCAAAGCCCTGCACACCTGATCAGATCCGCCACGTCCTGGCCCAGATCGAACGCACGAAAAAACTGGAGCGCCGCGTCTCCGAACTGGAGTCGCGGCTCGTCGAATACGGGCCAGACGCCGATCTCAATACCCAGAGCCATGAAATGAGCAAGGCGCTGGAGATCGCATTTAAAGCCGCCGACAGTGACGCTACGGTGTTGCTGCTCGGAGAAAGCGGGACCGGGAAAAGCATCCTCGCCCGCTCAATGCACCAGAGAAGCCGGCGAAACGCAGGCGCCTTCGTCACCGTAAGTTGTCCAAGTCTCTCGCGTGAGCTGCTGGAGAGCGAGCTGTTCGGCCACGCCAAAGGGGCATTCACAGGCGCGCATACCGATACAAAAGGAAAGGTCGCCTCGGCCGATGGCGGAACCTTGTTCCTCGATGAGATCGGCGATCTGCCCCTTGAGATCCAGCCGAAACTGCTTCGACTTCTCCAGGAGCGCGAATACGAGCGGGTCGGAGAAACCAAGCCGCGCCGCGCAAATGTGCGGGTGATCTCCGCCAGCAATCGTGATCTTGGTCCGTTGATGCGCGATGGGAGGTTTCGGGAGGACCTCTTTTACCGGCTGAACGTCATCACCGTTCGCCTGCCTCCGCTTCGTGAGCGGACGCAAGACCTTGAGCGCCTGGCGCTCCTGCATCTGAACTTCCTTGCGGCTCACTCCGGAAAGGCCGCCCGGGGATTCTCAAGGGCTGCCATCGAGGCGATGACGGCGTATCGCTGGCCAGGAAACCTGCGCGAGCTGCGCAACGTCATCGAGCGGGCAGTGATTCTAAGCGAGAATCAACTGATTGAAGTCAATGATCTGTCTGAAACCATCCAACCTCCATCTGAGGTCCATCTCGGAGGCAGGTTTACTCTCGAACAGATCGAAGCCGAGCACATTCGAAGATTGCTTGCGAATCAGCCAACACTCGACGAGGTGGCGAAAATCCTCGAAATCGATCCCGCGACGCTCTATCGGAAACGAAAGCGCCT
>DASTFP010000195.1:0-3432 GCA_035719865.1 Terrimicrobiaceae bacterium
GTGGGCGCAAACCGGACCGACATTGAGGAAGCACTCCGACAAGCGGTCGATATCGCGGAGCGGCAAAAGTCGATCTCGCTGGCGAGACGCGCAGAAGCAACCTACGCGGAATACGGTCGCCACCAATCTGGAGCCTAGCGCCTTTTCTTCTGGCTCGCTGCCGTTGATGCGCAAATGGCATCGCTCACTCCGATCGCGCGGCTATACCGAGTCGTGCCAGAACTTTTCGAAGGCTTCGGACCAGTCGCGCGTCTCCACGCGGCTCCGGGCCAGACCTCCCATGCGTTTTCGCAATTCCGGATCCTGGGTCAGGCGCCGGATGGCTTCAGCCAACTCACCCGCATCCAGCGCCCTGGTGATGAAGCCATCTTTCGCGTGTTGAACGAGATCCCTGGGACCCCCGACATCTGAGACGATCACTGGCAAGCCGCTGGCCTGGGCCTCAAGGACGACGTTGCCGAAGGTATCCGTCGTGCTCGGAAAGACAAAGAAGTCCGCGGACGCATAGGCGCTGGCTAATTCCTCCCCTCGCAGGTAGCCGGTGAAAAGCGCATCTGGAAGCAGGCGCTTCATATCGGCGAGATAGGGACCATCGCCTATGAAGAGCGGGCGCACCGCCATTTTCCACTCCGCAAGCCGCCGCGTCGCCGCCACCAGCGTATCGAGATTCTTCTCCTTGGAGATGCGCCCGACGAACAGCATACCAATCTCTCCATCGCGCAATCCCCTCGCGCGCCAGAATTGCTCGTCTCGCCTCGAAGGGTGGAATAACCTGGTATCCAGGCCTCGGGGAAGGATTTTGAGTTTTTCAGCCGGGATGCCGCGATCTATCCAGCATCGCCGGTAATCCTGAGAATTCACATAGATCACATCGAGCTGACTATAGAACCAGTGCATATAGTTCCATGTCAGCGTTTCGAGAAAGGAGTCATCGGTGAGAATTCGCACATATTGCGGAAAATCCGTGTGGTAGATGCCGACCACCCGCAGTCCCAAAGTCTTGGCCGCAAAGAGGGCACTCAGCCCCACCGGACCTGGCGTGCTGATGATCAACTCCGAAAAGTTCTCGTGGATCAGGTACTCCATGATCAAGAGCACGGGCGGAAAGCTCAGCCGTTGCAGCTCATACTCCGGGAGCTCGAACTCACCAACCGGCTGAAAATTCTTGAGACGGACGCCGAGTTCGCAGGCACTGGAATGGCATGTTACCACCGTGATGTCGTAACCGGCCGCCACTCCCGCGGCAGCCATTTTTTGGATCGTTGTCGCCACGCCATTGACATCGTCAAGGGTGTCGGTGAACCACGCCCGTTTTTCGTTTTCGAGAACGGCCGGAGGCGCTCCCGCGAGCACACGGGTCATTTCCTGCAGCCACTGGCGGCGAGGCTGGCGGAAAGCGTGGATGTACGGGCCGAGCAAGGCGGCGATCGGAACCAGGGTGCTTATCGCCTGGATGCTCTCTATGAACCGCGCATTCGCAAGCTGCGCAATGAACTGGGTAAAGAAGCGGTAGCCAAGCTGGCCGGCAATAAGGTTTGCCATCAGGAAGGCGCGGCGCTCAGGCTCCTGAACACCAAGAGTCGCCCGAGCCAACGCGGTCTTAACCTCCGGCCGGGAAAAGTAGGCCGACAGCTCCTTCCAGAGCGAGGTGTTGCTGGCCATCGCCATCTCGAAAATCTTTCCCGTCGCAACGCCCTGGGCGAGAAAACCGAGCTTTTCAGCCAGGGTGAATTCGGTGGGATCGCGGCCCTCCATGAATCGCGAAAAGGCCTTTTCGATCAACCCTGCGCCCGGATCGTTGGGTCGCACCGAAAGCTTCGCCTTGATGTATCGGAACGCCGTGCTGTAGGTCCCGTGGGCCAAGGCGAGCGGCGTCCCTCCCTCGCCTCCCGGTTCACAGCGACCCTCCCGGATGTTCGCAAGAAAATCGGCGGACGCCGGCGACCACGGCGCCTCGGTGAACGCACGCGCGGGGTAAACGCCCCCGTGGTCGTCCGAGCCGCCGACGAAAACTTTCCTCCACGGCTCCTCATGCGTCGGAGAAATCCCCGTTCTCGCCACGAAGGCTTCAATATTCGCAGGGCCGAGCGAGCCTAAAGCATGGCGCGCCGCATCACTGAGCCGAGCATGATACCTTCCATTGATGCCTTCGAAATGCCGGAAGGTCAGAGCAAGTTTCTGGAAGTGCAGGGACGTGAGCTTCTCGTCCGGGCTGTGAAGGGGATGCGCGATCGCGTGGGCCAGGGATTCCTGGGTTAGATACCGCTGCAGGTCGAAGATATTTTCCCGATGGGCCTGGATTTCTCGGTGCTGTGTCTCAGTGAGACCCCAGACGAGAATATGAACCTTGCAATCATCGTCAGGGAAGCTAGCCGTCACTTCCTCGCCGAAGATCACTCCGGGCAGGTGCGCAATCTCCAAGCAACCCGCGATGGTATTATGATCCGTAATGGTGACGTACTGCATCCCGACTTCGCGAAGACGCTTATAAGTCTGAAGGGGATCCGAGTAGCTGGCGGGAAAGTCCAGTCGGCGCAAAACCCAATCCGCGGCACGCGTGCTGTGGCGGGAATGAATATGAAGGTCGGCCTTCGATTTTGCAGAGTTCATCGCTGGGAGCGCAACCGCGCGAGCCAATCCTCATAGGTCATGGCCTCGCGGCCGGCAAGCGCGGCGCGAATCAATCCCAAGGCTTGTCTCCGGACAATGCTGTGGTTCCAGTCTGCAGGATGCAGGCCGACGCGCAGGAGTGGTGCTCTCCAGAGCCTGGCCGCCAACAAGGAATTCCAACAAAGACTCAGCACCCTGCGCCATCCGGAACGCACGCTCCACACGAGGCTCTGCGAGACCGTCTCTCGAGCGGTGACGAGATCCTTAAAGTTGCGAAGGCGGGTGGTGTATTCAAATCCCGCCATTTTGACCGCCGCCTCGGCTTCCGCCCCAAGAAGCCAGGCCGGCGCAATAAATCCCCGGGGGGCCAAACCCGCTTCGGTGAACTCGCGCTTCGCCTTCTCAAGGCGGGATGACGCTTCTCTTTCGGGCAAATCATAAAATTCCCCTTCGCCAGCCGTGTAGTATTGCGTCAGCAAGGTGCTCCACAATCCCGCTTCGCTTCGGGGCCGCAAATGAAAGTAACCGTGAAGGACAACCTCGTGTCGCCGCGCCGCTGTCCGGAGCCACTCGCAGAAGCCAGCATCCTCGATGATCGGCGCGAGTCTGTGATGATTGGGTATAACCAGAAGCGGAATCCGCTCTACTCCTGCCCCGAGAAGGTCGTCCAGCATGTGCGCGACCCGTTCCCGGGTAAGCGGACTCACATCGTGAAGTGAGACCACCAGGGCCCGGCGCGGCGTTTGCATTTGCAGAAAGCGTGTGTTAACGGGATGGTATCAATCAATGTCAGAAGAAAATCCCAAATCAGACAAAGAGCCG
>DASTFP010000196.1:0-5355 GCA_035719865.1 Terrimicrobiaceae bacterium
GGATTTCTTGCTCTCCTTGGAAGCCAGTGTTTTCTCGTAAGCTGCGATTAGCGGTTGAAACGCGGCGATTTCCGATAGTCGAATTTCCGCGATGGGCTTCGATTGAGATTCTGAGTTGTCGTCGGAGTCAGGATTCTTGGCGACGGAGTCGGGGTTCTTGGCGATGGCGTCGGGGTTCGTTCCGGTCGGGTTTGGGGTTGTCTCGGTCGACTGAATAGCCTCCTTGCGTTCGTACCAGAAACGGCCGTCCTTCCCGCGATCTTTCTGGAATCCGTATTTCTGGAAGTCGTTGTCTCCGAGTTGGGCTATCGGAAGCCTCATGATTCCGGAATCGTTCGTAACGCGAATCGTGTAATCGTCCGTGACCTCGACGAATCCGAAGTATTTGGTTCCGTCGAGTTTCGTCACCTCGCCCTTTTGAGGCTTCGCGGTGGAGCCGTTCTGTGTAACGGAGCTTGAGGAACTGTCGGTCTGGGAGTGGAGGGAGGCGCAGAACGCCGTCGCGCAAACCACTGCGAGAAACTGAGTGCGCGTGTTCATCGTATAAATCAACATGCGTCATAAACTTCCGAATGGCAACGTTCCTCTCCCATTTGTCCGCGTTTCTACCGGGAAGCACGACGTTTCTTCCGTCGGCGGGCATGATGCGAATTTCGAGAAAGAAGTTGGCATGCTGTGGCGCTCTGACTCGCGTTCTGGAGGAGACTGTTTGCAAGCACCCATTTCGTTGTCTATGCAGGAGAAGATGCACGAAAGTTGCGATGTTGCCGTAATCGGCGGGGCGTTCTCCGGAGCGGCCACCGCTCTGCTTCTTCGTCGCGAAGCCCCCGGGTTGCGTGTCGTAGTGATCGAGCGATCAAGGCGATTTGATCGCAAGGTGGGAGAGGCAACCACGGAGGTGAGCGGTTGCTTCCTCACCAAACGACTGGCATTGACGCATCACCTCTGCCATCACCACGTCGTCAAGAATGGCTTGCGGTTCTGGTTCTCCCGAGGATCCGAAGATGACTTTGATCGTTGCGGCGAGCTGGGAGCATTTTACCAGGTGCGCCTACCATCGTATCAGGTGGACCGCGAGGTGCTCGATGAGCACGTGCTTTCGCTCGCCGGAGAAGCCGGCGCGGACGTTCGGCGGCCCGCGAAAGTTGTCTCCATGGAGATCACCGGAACAGGGCCATCACGCCTCACAGTTCGCGACGCCGACGGAGACCGTGAGCTCCTTGCTCGCTGGGTCATTGACGCAAGCGGCCGGGCGAGCGTGCTTTCCCGCAGGCTAGGTCTGTTGCGCAGTCTGCCCGAGCATCCGACGAATGCGATTTGGGCGCGTTTTCGGAACGTGAAGGATTGGGACGGCTATGATTTGCTGAGCCGCTTTCCGAGCTATGCCAAGGCGTGTCAGGTAAGCAGGGCATCGGCAACCAACCACCTCACAGGCTACGGCTGGTGGTGCTGGATTATTCCGTTGCGGGGAGGAGACTATAGCGCGGGACTGGTTTACGATTCGCGCCTTTACAGCCCGCCCCAAGGCGAATGCTTGGGTGATAGACTGAAAGCGCATTTGCTGACTCACCCGGTTGGAAGAGAAATTTTCAGGGAGGCCGAACATATCGAGGGCGACGTTAAGGCGTATTCCGCTCTGCCCTATTATTCCGAGCGAATCGCCGGGCCCGGCTGGCAGATCGTGGGCGACGCCGCTTCGTTTCTGGATCCGCTTTACAGCCAGGGGCTTGATTATTGCTCTTGGACCGTCTGTGCGGCTGTGGACCGTATCGCGCGAGAGATGCGGGGAGAGCCTTGCGATCTGAAAGATCTGAACGACCGGTTTTCCCGCTCCTTCCGGGGCTGGTTTGAAGCTCTCTACAAGGACAAGTATCATTACTTGGGCGACCAAGAACTAATGACCGCGGCTTTCCTCATGGATCTCGGGCTGTTTTTCTTCGGCCCTGTCCGCAGTGTTGTGCGCTGTCCGCGCGCGGGATTCAACGAGTTTCCGTTCGAGGGATCGATTGACGGGACAGCCGTCAGCAGGTTCATGGGCTTCTACAATAAACGCCTCGCGCATATCGCTCAGAAGCGGCTGCTCGCCGGTGTCTACGGTTCGGGAAATCTCGATTCGCGAACTTTGCTGAAAGGCTTCGAACCGAATCGGAAAGTTTGGAAGCTGATCTTGCGGGGCGTTCGGATATGGTTGCGTGCCGAGATGCGCAGCCTCTTCCTGACCGCGCCGGCATCCGCTCCGGTCAGATCTCCTGCCTCGGCGATTTGATATGGCATTTTCCTCTTACAAGGAATTTGTCGATGCTCTCGAAGAGTCCGGTGAGCTTACGCGCATCAGCGAACCTTTGGCAACGGAGTTGGAGATCACCGAGCTTGCCAATCGCGAGATGAAAAGCCCCGGGGGGGGCAAGGCGCTCTTGATCGAAAGACCCACGGTCAACGGCGAGGTAAGTCCCTTTCCCGTCGCGATCAACACCATGGGCTCCTGGAGGCGAATGGCCATGAGCATGGGCGCGGAGTCTGTAGACCACGTCGCGGCCGAGCTGGGAGCTCTTTTGAAGGCCAAGCCGCCGACCAGCCTTCGCGAGACCATAAAACTTCTCGGCACCGCCCTGGAGATGCGCCACGCCAAACCCAAGCGCGTAAGCAGCGGTCCGTGCAAGGATTTCATTCACCGCTTCGAGAGCGCGCACGCGAGAGCGCCGGATTGGCCGCCGGCGCCGGATTGGCGGGATCCCTCCACTTTTGGCGCACAGCTCCCCACGCTTCTCAATTTGCCCATTCTCAAGTGCTGGCCGCTCGATGGCGGACGCTTCATAACTCTTCCGTGCGTTGTCACTCAGGACCCCGATACCGGCGAAAGAAACGTCGGAATGTATCGCATCCAGATCTACGACGACCGAACGACAGGCATGCATTGGCAGCTTCAGAAAGTCGGCGCCCGCCACGGGCGTCGCTACTACGAGACCGGTGCTCGCATGCCGGTCGCGATTTTTCTGGGTGGCGATCCCGTCTTTCCGTTTGCCGCCACGGCGCCGCTACCCGATGGACTCGATGAATTCCTCCTCGCGGGCTACCTGCGCAAGAAGTCAATCGAACTCGTGAAATGCGAGACCAGCGATCTTGAAGTCCCGGCGAATGCGGACTTTGTCATCGAAGGCTACGTGGATCCGCGCGAGATGCTGCGCGAGGAAGGTCCGTTTGGAGATCATACGGGCTACTATACCCTGCCTGAGCCATACCCTGTCTTTCATATCACAGCCATCACGTATCGCCGGGACGCCGTCTATCCGGCCACGATCGTCGGCATCCCGCCCATGGAAGATTTCTACATGGGCGGCGCCTCGGTGAAGTTATTCCTTCCCGTTTTCAAAATGAATTTTCCCGAGATCGTGGATATTGCCCTTCCGGCCGAGGGCGTCTTTCATAACCTTGTTTTTGTCAGTATCAAAAAGACATACCCGATGCAGGCCTACAAAATCATGCATGGCCTCTGGGGAATGGGTCAAATGATGTTCACAAAGTACCTTATCGTGGTCGATCACGATGTGAATGTGCACAACACCAGCGACGTGCTCTTTCGTCTTTGCGCCAATACCGACCCTCAACGCGACAGCATCATGACGAAGGGACCGGCGGACGTGCTCGACCACGCGACAAGCGAAATGGCTGTCGGCAGCAAGCTCGGGATTGACGCGACCAAGAAGCTTCCCGGCGAAGGGTTTCGACGCCGCTGGCCGCCGCTCATCACGATGGACGAGTCCGTGCGCAAGAGAATCGATGCGTTTCGTAGCACGATCGCATAGGCCCGATAGCAACTTCAGGCGCGAATCCGCGAGTCTCTGGGCCATTTCAAAAACCAATCGCGTTTCATTGGTTGTCGACGGATCAAAGAGTTCCCGATTGAACGTCGCTTGCAGAAATTCGGCCTCGCCTTGCCGAAACTGGCGCTTCTGAGATCTCAATGGGATGGCAATCCCAACTCGCCGAGGCCCGACGGCGACCAGGCTCCTCGCGCTAATCTTTGTCGCATATGTGACAATATTTGTCGCACTACGGCAGACTGAAAGTCTGTAACTGCCGACCAGCTTCGCGCAGCACTTTGATCCGACGCTGCCACGCGCGTTGTCCAGGATAGTCGGGCGGAAGAAGTCTTTCTGGCAAAAGCGGATCGTTCCGGACGGCTTCCAGCCAAGCCTTGCGCTCCGACGTCGCCCACTTCAGCAGAGCTTGGGCGTTGGCTTCCTTTCGAAGCGCCTTGGCAGGTCGATCGTCGAGAATCTTCAAGTGCTGCGCATAGCGCGAGTTGATACGCCTGAAATCCCACGCGCCCTTGACGATTTCCGAATCGGATTCCCCCGCGCACGGGCGTGCGTCAAGCATGATGAGCGATTCCACATCAATCTTCCCGCCGGCGAGAATCTGCTTTTCCTCGTCCAACGCATCAGGAGTAACCCAGACGCTGTTTTGAAGACATCCAAAACCTCGGCTGCGCAGGTAGCGTCGCAGTTGCGAACGGCGAGAATTCTGGGTCGTGGGAACATCGAACAAAACAAGCCGCCAGTTTCCATCCCATATACGCGACCGGTGCTCTGCGGGATCCCGGCCACCCAGCGCCTGCAGCCGGCCAAGCGAGGTGAGGCGATAAATTCGTTCATCGCGCCAGGCTGAATCGCGCTCGACAATTCGTTGTCCTTCGAGTCGTGCAAGCTGCCGAAGGAGACCGTTTTTGTAGGCCCAGCTTTCGTAGGAGTCAGTGAGATTGCGAAACGTTGGCCGCAGGAGCATGTCGGCGGACCAGAGCAAGAGGTTTATTAACTCTTCAGTCTTTGACTTCATGGAAACGAGAGTGTTCCACCAAATATTGTCGCATATGGGACAATATTTGGCACGTTCAAGAATGTAGATTCGGAAGGAGGGGATTCTCCAGCGGCGAGACGCCAGGGAGGAGCGGACGTTTAAGATTCTGAGCGCTCTTGGGCGGCTCTCAGGCGTTCGTACAACGGTTTCAGGGCTTCGGGGATGACGCGAGAACCGCCCACGACTGTCATGAAATTCGCGTCACCCACCCAGCGTGGGACGATGTGGAGATGGAGATGGTCTTGGACTCCGGCGCCCGCGCATTTGCCCAGATTCCAGCCGATATTGAAGCCCTGGGCTTTGACGCATTCAGTGAGCAAGCGCTGGGCATGAATGCAGAGATGCCAAAGTTCAACTACCTCGTCATCGGTGAGCTCGGTCATCTCAGAGACTTTGCGATAAGGCACTGCCATGAGATGGCCGGCCGAATAGGGATACTTGTTCATCAGGAGAAAGGCGGCCTTTCGGCGGGTGACGACCAGATGGGCGGCATCGTCA
>DASTFP010000197.1:0-7239 GCA_035719865.1 Terrimicrobiaceae bacterium
GTGAGGGGAGATATCTCGATCGCCTCCTCCAATTCTCTCACCCGATGCCGAACAAGCTCGGCCAGTCGCGCGAGCATCTCGTCCAGCCAACCTGTCGACGTCTCCTCGCTAAGCGACACGCAATCCGCCCCGGCATGAGGGTCACTCATCGTTTTCTCATCTCACCATCGGCCCGACGCTCATACAAGCCGGTTGTTGCCGGCATCGCGGTCATGAAGTCTCTTTGCCGTCATGAGGGTGGGCACCATGGGCCCATCAACTTATGAGGCGCCAATCAGATCCTGAATCGCCCCGGCGATGCGATCGGCATCGCCGTTTATGAGCGCCTCATCGCGGCCCTCGATCAGGAGCCGAATCTTGGGTTCGGTCCCGGAATAGCGGAGGAGGACACGTCCCTTGCCGTTGAGCCGTTGCTCGACCTCCTTGAGCAGTATTTGCAACGGTCCGAGTGTTTCCAACGCGGGTTTTTCGCGGATCTTGAGATTGCGCTGAGCCTGCGGGTACTTCTTGAGCACCTTTTTCAGTTCGCCAAGCGGCTTTCCCGTTTCGATCATGATGCGAAGAATTTGCAGAGCGCTAACGATTCCGTCGCCAGTCGTTGCATAGTCGCGGAAAATCATATGCCCGCTCTGCTCGCCACCGACGTTGAAACCTTCACGCATCATGGCCTCGATAACGTAACGGTCGCCAACCCTCGTGCGCAGCACCTTGCCTCCCTGGGCCGATAGCGTTTCATCGAGCCCGAAGTTGCTCATGACCGTTGCGACCAGGGTGTCACCGGCCAGCCGGCCCCTCTTCAGAAAATCGATGGCGGCGATGGCCATGATCTCGTCTCCATCCACCAGTTCGCCGTTCTCGTCGCAAAGCAATACGCGATCCGCGTCTCCATCGTGTGTGATTCCCAAATGCGCGCGCGTCTCTTTCACCACCCTCTGTATCTCGTCCGGGTGTGTGCTGCCGCAGTTCGCGTTGATATTGGTGCCATTCGGGGCGTTGTGCACGACGTGAACTTCCGCGCCAAGCTCTCGCAGAATGCAAGGGGTGGACTTGTAGGCGGCGCCGTTGGCGCAATCGACAGCGACGCGCAAAGAGTCCAGCGTTCGGCCACGCGGAAAACTCTGCTTGGCGAACTCGACATAGCGGCCCAGAGCATCGTCGATTCGGAAGGCTTTGCCGATCTTCGTCGCGGTGGGTCGGATATTTTCGATCTCTCCACTGAAAACGATCTCCTCGATGGAAGTTTCGATTTCGTCGTCAAGTTTGTAGCCATCGTGGCGGAAAAACTTGATCCCGTTATCCTCGTACGGGTTGTGCGAAGCCGAGAGAACGATTCCCGCGTCCGCCCGAAGCGACCGGGTAATAAACGCGACACCCGGAGTGGGCAGCGGGCCGATGACCAGAACATCCACACCCAATGAGGTAATGCCCGCCACCATGGCGGTCTCAAGCATGTAGCCGGAAAGCCGTGTATCCTTGCCCAGCACAATCTTGCGCCGATCCGAAGGGTGATGCGAATTTTCTACCGTGCTAAAGACATGGGCCGCCGCCCGCCCTAATTTCAAGGCGGTTTCCGCAGTGACCGGCTCGATATTTGCGACGCCCCGGACACCATCGGTTCCGAAAAGTCTTCGCTCTGCGCTCATATGTCGGGCTTCCAGATTTGAGAGGGGGTAGCCCTCTGTTCAAGCCGTCGCGGATTTTTCTCCACGTTCTTGCTGATGAGGTACCACAGTGCGCACGCGAGGAGCAGACAGGTGACCTTCGGTCTCCAGTCCTTCATCACCATCTGTTTGATTTGGTTCATTGTGAAGCAGCAGTTTACTAAGCCGGCGGCGGAACTTGTCCACGCTCAGATTGCGTTCGAGAATGCCATTGTGGCAAATGGAAACCTGGCCTGTCTCCTCGGAAACCACGATGGCGACGGCGTCAGATTCCTCGCTCAACCCAAGGGCAGCACGATGACGGAGGCCGAGATTGCGCTCAAGATCTTCGCGTTGGGTGAGAGGAAAAATGCAGGCCGCCGCGACCATGCGGTCGTTGTGGACGATGAGGCCTCCGTCGTGCAGAACAGTCTTGGGATGGAAAATCGTCAGTGCGAGCTCCTTGGAAAATTCGGAATCGAGCCTGACGCCGGTCTCAATGAACGGTTTGAGGGAGATCTCGCGTTCCACCGCAACCAGGGCACCGAAGCCCTTGCTGGCGATTTCGAACACCGTGTCGGTAATCTCCTCAATCGTTTCGCGCTTTTCGAAGGCTGAAGTGAAGAATGGGTGGCTTCCCAGGTCCGTGAGCGCGCGGCGAAGCTCCGGCTGAAAGATTACCACCAAAGCGACGGCCAAGAAGACCGAGAGGCTGCGCAGGATCCAGCCGATCACGGCGAGCTCCAGGAGTTGGGAGAGAAAGGTAAAGGTCAGGAAGAGAAGCGCCAGTCCGATGAGAATCCGCGCGCCGTGAGTGCCCCGCAGATAGATGTAAATGTAGTAGAGAACCGCCGCGAGAATGCCAATCTCAACCGGGATGCGCCAATTCTGCGCGATAAACTTTCCGATGGTGTCAAGCATTGGCAATTCGTCTAATGTTCACGCGGCCTGCTGGAAATCCCGCGGCTTCGAGAAGCCTGCTGGCCACACTCCCCATTCGCGGCGCGGATTTCGGCGCACATGACAAAACGGAATCTGCGGAATTTATCGGATTTTTCTTCGCAAGCTTTCTGCAATAAACGGCCGCTTCCATTTCAACCCATACAGATTGCTTCGGTCATTCGCAAGGCATCGTGGTGCGGCTTGGGTTCATGCACCCGGAAAATCCGCGCACCTCTTTCGCGACAAAAGCTGGTAAGTGCGACCCCCGGCCAGAATCGATCTTCGATTGTCGGAGCATCAGCCAGCCAGTGCAGAAACGACTTCCGGGACACTCCCACCAGGATGGGGCGCCCGAGCTCGGTAAGTCTTTCGAGTGATCGAATGAGCGCGAGATTGTGTTCGGGCCTCTTTCCGAAGCCGATTCCCGGGTCGATTGCGATGCTCTCTGCGGCCATGCCGTAGCCTATCGCGGCTGAAACCCGCTGTCGAAGAAATTCAGCTACCTCGGCAACCACGTCTTGGTAATGGGGATCTTTTTGCATCGTCCGAGGCTCGCCCTGCATGTGCATGAGAATAATCCCCACCCCGGATTGAGCCGCTGCCTCCGCCATGCTCGCGTCACCCAGCAACGCCGTGACATCGTTGATGATATCCGCCCCGCATCTGATCGCTTCCTTCGCCACGGCAGCTTTCGAGGTATCGATAGAGATGAGGACGTTGCTTCGCGCGCGGAGGCCGCAAATTACGGGCACAACCCGTCTCAACTCCTCTTCCAAGTCGACCTTGAGGGCCCCGGGGCGAGTGGATTCCCCACCAACGTCGATGATCTCCGCTCCCTCAGACTCCATCCGCAACGCATGATCCACCGCGATGTGAGGATCGAGAAAGGTCCCGCCATCCGAAAACGAGTCGGGCGTCACATTGAGCACTCCCATGATCACCCCGCGGTGAGTGAGATCGAACGAACGGCGCTTAAGTTTCCAGATCACAAATGAGTTCTCACCTCAGAAGGCCACAGAGGACTCGGAGATGACGAAGAAAACGCCACGAAATCAGTTGACCTTCCGGGAAGAGGGTTTCCTGGATTCCACCTTTGTGTGAGTCCCTGGTGCCAGTCCCCTGGGCGGTTGGTTCACTGTGCCGTTAATCCGGGCTTTCGAAGAGTCCAGGCGGATCGAAGCGGAGCGGCCGTGGGCATCGAGGCCCTCGATCCTGCTGAAGGTCTCGATCACTGGCAGCG
Source organism: Terrimicrobiaceae bacterium (assembly GCA_035719865.1). Classification (GTDB taxonomy): domain Bacteria; phylum Verrucomicrobiota; class Verrucomicrobiia; order Chthoniobacterales; family Terrimicrobiaceae; genus DASTFP01. The sequence continues at coordinate 3,823 of DASTFP010000197.1, forward strand.
AAGCGCGCAACGAGGCTTCATCGAACATGACGATACTGGTTCTGTGCTGAAATTGGTCCGCCGTAAGTCCCGAGAAGCTCTTGGCGGCTCCCCCGGTCGGCAACTCGTGGCTCGGGCCTGCCACGAAGTCGCCTCCTACCACCGGCGAGATTCCGCCCATAAAAATTGCGCCTGAAGTGGTGAGCCGGGAGGCGACTTCGCCGGGATGCGTCGCAGCAATGGCTACGTGTTCCGCGGAAAACTGATTCGCGAGCGCCACCGCAGTTTCCAGATCGCCAACCAGAACCAGGCTGGCATTCTTCATGGCAAGACCGAGTTCCTTGGGACGCGCGGAAAGGCTAAGCTGCCGTTTTATCGAATCGTTCACGCGCTCCAGCAATCGCGGCGAAGTGGTCAGCAGAATGGCAATGCTTCCCTGGCCGTGTTCGGATTGAGCCAGGAGGTCTGCCGCAATCCACTCGGGATTGGCGGAGTCGTCCGCGATAACAAGAATTTCACTTGGGCCCGGCAGCAAGTCGATCGCGACGTGACCGAAGACCTGGCGCTTTGCTTCCACGACGTAGGCGTTGCCCGGACCGAAGACCTTTTGCACGGGCCGGATTGTCCTGGTCCCGAAAGCGAGAGCGGCGACTGCCTGGGCCCCGCCGACGCGGTACACTTCCGTGGCGCCGCACTCGGCCAGCGCGCCGAGCAACGCGGGTTGCAGCGAGCCACCCCTTAACGGCGGCGTAACGGCGACAATCTCCGCAACGCCCGCGGCGGCGGCAAGGGTGCAGGTCATGACCGCTGTCGAAACCAGCGGCGCCGTCCCGCCGGGAACGTAGATCCCAACGCGCTGGAACGGATCAAATCTCTCCCCGACGATCGCACCTTGTCGGTTCTTCGTAAACCAGCTCTTCCTCAGGCCGCGTTTGGCGAAGGCGCGTACATTCGATTTCGCGGAGAGGATCGCTTTGCGAACTTCCCTGGAGAGTCCGGCTCGGGCGGCATCGAGTTCGTCGTGACCAACGCCCAACATGCGCGCGTCCAATCCCGGACCGCCGAATTCCCGGGTGAATCTAACGAGGGCATCATCTCCTTCGCGAGCGACAGATTCGAGAATTGCCCCTACCGCCGCGCGAACCTTCTGGTCGGGCTTATAACGCCGGTTAAGCGTTTGCAGCAATTTGTCATACTCTCGATCTCCCTGCCGAATCACTCGCATCGCGCAGAGTTAGCGTGTCCAGGCAGCTCTCGCCAGACCTTTGCTGTTCAACTCAAGCGACCGGCTTCCCTTGGTAGGTGCAACCCTGACGACGGCGGGCGTCCGCGATTAAGGCACGAAGCTAATCCGGCGAAGCAAAGAAGAAAATCGCTGTAAGCGCCGCGTTGGCTACGAGCATGGCGATGATCGATGTTACCACCGCGCTCGTGGTGGCCTGCCCAACGCCCTCCGCTCCGCCCGTGACTTCCAGTCCGGCCTGGCTGCAGATGGTCGCGATTAACCAGGCGAAAACGAAGCTTTTCACGATACCGGCGTAAAGGTCGATCGGGTGCGCTGAACCCACGAGGCGCAAGATGTAGGCGGTGGTGTTCATATCCAGCGCGAAATAACAGATGCTCCAGCCACCGACGAACCCAATGTAGTTGCCGAAGATGGTGAGCACCGGAAGCATCACGAGCATCGCAAGGAACCGCGGCACAACCAGGAATCGCTCGGGGTTGATCGCCATCGCGCGAAGCGCCTCGATCTCTTCCGCCACCTTCATCGAGCCAAGCTCCGCCGTAATCGCCGACCCACTCCTGCCAATGACAACAACCCCCACGAGCAACGGACCGAGCTCGCGCAACAACGTCAGCGAGACGAGGTCCGGAACATAAGCCGTCGCCCCAAATTTCGAAAGTTGATACGCGCCTTGCATGGCGAGGGTGAGTCCGATGCTGAAGGCTACCAGGGAGGCCATCGGCAGGGCCTGCACCCCAATGCGAACCATTTGATGGAAAACCTGCGAGAGCTTGAAACGCGGCTTTCCGCTTAACGGAGCAACAAAGATCCAATAGAGAATCTGCGCGTTCAGCGCGAAATAGTTTCGCAATTCGGTCACGGCCGACTACTTCGCGGCCAGTGCGGCGGCGGCCGAATCGGCCGAGTCTGTGATGGTAAAAAGCTCGTTGAGCCGCACAAGGTCGAAAATCGTACGCACTTTTTGCTTCATTCCGAAAAGCGCGATCTTTCCTTTGAAGGCCGAGGAATCGCGCAAGTATTCGATGAAGGTTGCCAGCCCCGATGAATCGATGTAGTCGACACCAGCAAAGTCAACCAGGAGCACGGGTGTTGCCTCGCTGGCGCACTCCTGGAGCTCGGCGCGAAGCGCCGGCGAAGCGTGCAGATCGACTTCGCCCGATAGCTTAAGCGTGGTAACGCCACTTTCCTTCGATTTTTCGATCTGCATGGATGCGAAATAGCCCCGGAAATGCTTCGTGGAAAGCTCGATTTGCGGGGCCGTCTTGTGCCGGCTCCAGAAGTCGCTTAAGTAGATCTATGGAATTGGCCGATGGGAGATCCTGGGAAGAGATCCGCCTGGATTTTCCTGTTTTGAACCAAACCGTCAACGGCTGCCCGTTGATCTACTTCGACAATGCGGCAACCTCCCAGAAACCCCGCGCGGTCATCGACAAGCTGTCGCACTTCTACCAACGTGACAACAGTAACGTCCATCGCGGGCTCCACGAACTAAGCAATCGAGCAACCGCGGCTTATGAGGGGGCGCGAAAGAGGCTGGCCGCCTACCTCGCCGCCGAGCCCGAGACGATAATCTTCACGCGCGGGACAACCGAAAGCATCAACCTCGTCGCTCGCGCCTGGGGAGAAACCCACGTGGGCAAAGGCGATGTCGTCCTTCTTACCGAGATGGAGCACCACAGCAATCTCGTGCCGTGGCAACTCTTGGCCCGCCGAAAAAGGGCAACCCTCCGCTTCGTTCCCATCACGCCGGAGGGCCTGCTCGATTTGGACAATCTCGATGCGCTGCTCGATGGGCCCGTCAAGATATTCTCTTTTACGCACATTTCCAACACCCTGGGAACAATCAATCCCGCAGCCGAACTTTGCGCCCGGGCGAGGCGCGCGGGTGTGATTACCCTGGTCGATGCCGCCCAGAGCGCGGGGCACAGGCCGCTTGATGTGGGGGAGATGGGATGCGATTTCCTTGCGCTCTCCGGCCACAAAATGTGCGGTCCCACCGGAGCCGGGGTGCTTTACGGACGCAAGGAAATCCTTGAAGGTATGGAACCGTTCCACGGGGGAGGCGAAATGATCGTGAGCGTGGCACTTACCGAGAGCCAATTTAAGCCGCCACCTCACCGCGTCGAGGCCGGCACGCCGGCGATCGCCCAAGCCATCGGTCTCGGGGCGTCGGCCGACTACCTGGACAAAAT
>DASTFP010000198.1:0-3715 GCA_035719865.1 Terrimicrobiaceae bacterium
AGAGGCTTTCGAAGGCTTGGATTTTTTGGGCATATAAGGAAAAACGACGCGACACCCCCGCCTTTTTGGCACGGGCGCCGAAAGCGTCAGCGAAACGCGGAACGATGTTCCGTGGAAAAATTCTTTAAAACGACATCAGGGGCGGGCACCGACGGCAAGCACTTCATTTAGGAGGCGTTCGAATTCCTCGAGCCCCGTGCTGGGAATGATCACCGTATTGCGACGACCGTGTGCTTCCTCGGTTATCCGTAGAAAGCGACCCCGGTCGTTCTCGCGGAATTCGATGAAGAAGTGCTTGCGCTCGACCTGAACCTCGCGCGACTCAAGTATGGTATCCATCAATTTACAGAGTTGGGAACTTTCTCATTGAAAATCATCTGCGCTTCACTCACAACTTAAATCTTTAGGGTTTTCGCGAATTCTGCGGGGTGCTACAGAATCCGGAAATCCACCTGCTGCTTGAAAAAATCCACCCGGGCGACCTGGACTTGGATTTCATCGCCGACCTGAAAGGACCGGCGGGAGCGCCGGCCAACGAGCCGCGCCCGGGGCGCATCAAGGACAAAGAAATCGCCGTCGAGCGAAGAAACATGGATGAGACCGTTCATCAAGAAATCAGGCAACTCGATGAACAATCCGTAGTTGCGCACTTCGAGGATCCGAGCCTGAAAGGATTCTTTCGCACCGCGGGATGTGGTTTGGTCCTGGAAGTACTCGAGCTTCTTGAGCTTGACGGAGTCTTTCTCTGCGTCCGCCGCTATCCGTTCGGTCGTCGAGAGGTGTTCGGAGATGGAAGCCAGCGACGAGGAGTCCGGACCCCGTTTTGAGAGTCCGAGCAACTGCCCCATGGCGCGGTGAACAACGAGATCGGAATAACGGCGGATTGGGCTGGTAAAATGGGTGTAATTAGCCTTGTTCAATCCGTAGTGCCCGACGGGTTGCGGGGCATAGCGGGCCCGTTTCAGGCTCTTGAGCAACCCGATCTTGATCGCATATTCCTGCGGCTTGCCACGAATGTTATTGAGCAGCTTCTCCAGTTCCGGGCGGCGGGAGAGGTCTCCGCACTGAATTCCATGGATCAGCACGGCCTCGCGAAACTCGAGCAATTTTTCAGCATCCGGCATCTCATGAATGCGATAGATGGAAGGCTGCCGGTGCCGCATGAGCTCGCGCGCGGTAAGCTCGTTGGCGAGCAGCATGAGCTCTTCGATGAGTTGATGCGAAATGTCGTTCTCGATCTTTTCGAGCCGCAGAGGTTTCCCCTGAGCATCCAGCCAAACCTTGACTTCGGGGAAATCAAGATCCAGCGCGCCGGCGGCGAACCGTTGCCGGCGCAGGAGCGATGCCAGCTCCCAGGCGACGTGAAGTTTACGTGTCAGGGCGTCATGCGGGGGGCGCCGGAGATGGGTGAAAGCCTCTTTGTAGGTGAGACGCGCCACGCTTCGAATAACCGTTTTGGCAAAGCGCACGGAGCGGACCCTCCCGTTACGATTGATTTCGGCGAAGACTGAAAAAGTTAGATGATCCTCGTTGGGGCGAAGGCTGCAAAGCCCATTGCTAAGGACTTCGGGAAGCATCGGAATCACGCGATCCGCGAGGTAGACGCTGTTTCCGCGCGATATCGCTTCGCGGTCGACCTCACTTTTCGGTGGCACATAATGCGACACGTCCGCGATGTGAATGCCCACGTTCCAACCGTCCTGTATGCGTTCCACCTCGATGGCGTCGTCGAAGTCGCGAGCGTCGTCGGGATCAATAGTAAAGATGAAGCGGCTCCGAAGATCCTCACGGTCCTCAAGCTCCTTGCCGTCAATTCCGGAGGGAAGGGCTCCCGCCTCACGAAGCACCTCCGGAGGAAATTCACCAGGAAGGCGATACTTCCGGACGATCGAGAGCATGTCGACTCCGGGACTGCTCGCGGGCCCGAGCACCTCGACAATATGGCCCTCGGGGTTGACATGGCGCGACGGCCAGGCGTCCAGTCGTGCGACAACTTTGTCTCCGACGTCCGCAGAAAGGGGTGGTAATGGCCCTGGGACGTAAAGGTTATGCACAAAGCGCGGGTCATCCGCGACGACGAAGTAGAAGTTTCGGGATTTCTGGAGGGTGCCTACGATTGTGTCGTTTGCCCGCTCGAGGATACGAATAACGCGACCCTCGCGGCGCGGGGGTTTTTCCGCCTGGCCGAGTTTCCATTCAGGCTGGGAAGCTTCCGTAACCAGACGGGCAACAACGCGATCGCCGTGCATCGCCGTGAAGGTGTTCTCACCGCTAATGTAGAGATCCTGCTGGCCTGCTTTCTCACCGAGAACATGAGCTGAGCCGGCTGGATGGAATTGAATCGTTCCAGTAACCAGATCGGCATCTCGCGGGAGAACATAACGATCCTTGCGAACCCGCGCGATTTCGCCGCCAAACTCCATTTCCCGCAGTAACTCGCGCAGCTTCGCCCGCTGTTGAATAGGCAGACCCAGGGACTTCGAGATCTCAATCTTATTGAGAGCCCGTTCACTGAGAAGTGCCACAATCCGCGAGCGCAGTTCGACCTTTCCGCGCTCACCGGGGGGTTTTTTTTCGCGGGCCACGTTTGCTTTTCGCGCAAGTGGAGCCTTTTACGCAAGAAAATGCTTGCTCCTCTGAATATCAGGTTTCACCTTCATGCCGTCATGAGTGCTCTGAAATCCCCCCGGGGCTTCACGATAATCGAGTTGCTTGTGGTGGTCGCGATCATCGGGGTTCTCATGAGCCTGCTTTTCCCGGCGGTCCAAGGTGCCCTCGATGCGGCGAAGAAAGCGCAGGCAAAGAACGACGTGACGCAAATCGCAACGGCGATCATGGCTTTTGACATGGAATATGGGCGGATGCCCTCGACGAATTCGGCGCCCGAACAGCTCACTGGAGGCCTCCTTAATGCCCTGGTCGGAAGCAATGATACCATCAACCCGCGCAAAATTGTCTTCATTGAGGTGCTCAATTTCAAGAGGGGCAAAGGCGGGATTTTGAATGGCATTTTCGTTGATCCCTGGGCGAAGCCTTACTATTCTGCGTTTGACATCGACTACGACAATCAGGTGGGCGTCTCGACCAATGGCCAGGCGACCGCCAATTCGACGATCATGAAGAAGGTGGGAGTGTGGAACAACACCACCAACAACCGCCAGCAGGTCCGGTCGTGGGATTGATTTAGCGCGGGTGTAGTTCAATGGTAGAACGCCAGCTTCCCAAGCTGGACGCGAGGGTTCGATTCCCTTCCCCCGCTCCCTCTCTTCTCTGAAGATCATGTGAATTGGGACCTGCACAGACCTGTCGAGACTTGCGTTTTTCTTGAAAGTGGGACAGTGTGTGGGACAGTGAAAGAAGCGAAAGGAATCTACCGCCGCGGACGAATTTACTGGTATAAATGGCAGGACCAAGGAAATCGAAAATACGTCAGTCTCGAAACCGATGATCCGGTGGAGGCACTGCGTCGTGCGCGAGAGGTGCGTGGTGCGCCAATTTTGCAGTCCAGCCAAGGACTGCTGCGTGACATCAATCGCTATCTCGAATCGAAGCAGAAGCTCAACGTCTACAGCCCAGCCACAGAGCGTGTCACACGTGCCGTGTTAGCGGAGTTCGCCAGCCGACTAGGCGAGAGCGAGACGGACAGCGTGTCGCGCGCATCAGCAGTCGCACACTACGCGCGACTGCAAAGCCGAGTTGCGGAGACCACGGCGCA
>DASTFP010000199.1:0-9018 GCA_035719865.1 Terrimicrobiaceae bacterium
ACCTCGTCATCGGTGAGCTCGGTCATCTCAGAGACTTTGCGATAAGGCACTGCCATGAGATGGCCGGCCGAATAGGGATACTTGTTCATCAGGAGAAAGGCGGCCTTTCGGCGGGTGACGACCAGATGGGCGGCATCGTCATCGGCCTGGGCGGCCTCGCTGAGGAAATCCGATCCGCTCTGGTGTTCCGCCTGGAAATATTCGACGCGCCACGGCGCCCAGAGCGACTCGAGGTGTGCCTTGAGGAGAGAATCGTTCATGCCAGTTTCTTGATCGTGTAGGTGCGAGCGCTCTCGGACTTGCCTTTGAGGGAGATCTCTCCTGCGGGCTCAAAAGGGAAGCGGCTACGCGTCGCAACATATGTATACTCGCTGACGAGGATGTCTACTCCGCGACCGGGCGTCGCTTGTTCAAGACGCGCGGCCAGATTGATTGAGTCCCCAATGGCCGTGAATTCCATTCGCTGCTTGGAGCCGATATTCCCCACGATGGCGAGACCAGTATTGACGCCGATGCCGATGCGCAGGGATGCCATGGCGTCTCGCGCCCGGCTCTCGGAGTTCGCCCATTTATCCTGCAATTCCCCAAGGGCGCGTCGCATGTCGAGCGCGGCTTGCACGGCATGTTCCTCTTGAAAATCGTCGTCGCGCAGAGCGCCGAAAAGCGCCATGAGCCCGTCGCCCATGAACTTATTAAGGTGCCCGAAATTTCTGAAAACCGCCTCGATCATCTTCTCGAAATAGTCATTCAACATCGCGACGGTCTCTTCAGGGCTTAACTGTTCGGAGAAATTGGTAAATCCGCGCACGTCGGCGAAGAGAGCGGTGACTTTCTTTCGCTGGCTGTAAAGTTCGGAAGATTTCCCAGCGTAGATGACTTCGTTAAGGATGTCCTCGGACACATAGCGCGCGAGCGCGCTTTTCAGATCCTCCCGCTGCTGCAGACCAAGAGTCATCTTGTTCAAGGCTTCCGCCACTTCGCCAAACTCGTCCTTGCGGGAAAGACTAAGCGTTTTGCCATAGTCGCCCGCCGTGATGCGCTCCACGGCGTTGCGGATGGTGATCAAGGGCTGAGAAATTCTTCGCGAGGCAAAGCTGGCCAGAAGGTATGCGACTACCAGGGAAGCAGCCAGAGCGAGCGCGCCGTGCCAAAACAATTCTCGAAGGCGTTGAATGGCCTCCGTCGCGCTGACGTCTACTCCCACCGCTCCTACGGTTTCGTTTTGCGCGTTTCGAATCGGCGCATTAGCCGTGAGCCAAAGTCCCCACTGATCGCTTACGAACTCCTCGTCGGCTTGGAAATCGTTGAAACGAACAATGTAGTTGGGGTTCTCGGTCTTATAGATGTCGCCGACGTTCGATTTGTTTACGCCCTCTTCCTCGGCGTCGAGGACGAATTCAGCCGTTTTGGGATCATTGGGATATGGGCGCATGGAGTAGACATATTTTACGTAGAGATCACGCCGGCGGTTCGCGTCGCGCGCCCGCCTCAACTCCCCTTCGAGCTGTTTGTAGGCTTGAGTATCCTGATCGGCGCGCGTGCGGATCGTATCGTGAGCGTTCGCGTCAATCATGGCGGCCGTGGTTGCCGCGATCGAAAGCACGTTGGTTTGCATCAGATCCATGAAGAGGGCTTTGATCGGCCGATACATGAAAGCCGCAATGAGCAGGCTCGTCAGGGTCGCCATGATCAGGAAGAGTGTGAAGACTTTTGTCCGAAAGCGCATAGAGAAAGTCCGCGCTAAGAATTCACACAAATCTTCGAAAGAGAAATCTCGAACTCGAGAAAAGTTTATTGGAGGGCATTGCGAATTGCTTCCGCCGCACGCCGCGAAGCACCCTTAGCTTCAAGGGTGCTTATAATCTGGTTCACCGCGGCGACGAGGCGGGTGCGGGCGTCTTGATCGTTCAACAAGCGCAGCGCCTCGGAGGCGAGTGCTTCCGGCGTTGCGAAATGCTGGATAAATTCGCGCACGATGTGGGGCGCGGGTCGCGCTGGCAAGCGAGGATCTGCGGGAGGGTTTCTCTCGTAGTTATTGAGAATGTTGATGATGCCGAGGCAATCAACGTCGACAAGCCGACGACCCACTTCGAAAGTGAGCCACGCGACGCGGTAAACAAGGCAATAGGGGAGCTCGAAAAAGGCCGCCTCGAGCGTGGCTGTGCCCGAACAGACGATGCCCGCGCAGGCCTGTTGCATCAGCCAGTGTGCCGTCCCCGAGTGGACCTCGATGGGAACGCTACCGGCCATTTGGCGCATCAGGGAGGCGTGCGCTGGGGTGGCCGCCGCTGCTTCCAGCCGAACGTCGGGTCTTCGTTGGCGGATCAGGCGGCTCGCCTCGACCATGATCGGGAAAATGCGCTTCACCTCGCGCTCGCGGCTGCCCGGAAAGAGCCCGAGGAGACGTGCGTCGCGAGGGACATCAGACTTTTCGGCAGCGAGAGCTTCCAAAAGGGGATGTCCAACAAATATGGTGTGGAGCCCGCTTGCCTCATACATGGGCTGCTCGAAGGGAAAGACGCAGATCATCAGGTCGAGAAAGCGGGCCATTTTTGGAATTCGCCCGCGGTTCCAAGCCCAAACCTGAGGGCTGATATAGAAAAGGATCTTTCCGGGAAAGCCGCGCGATCGCAGGGCTTTGGCCAGGCGGAGATTGAATCCGGGATAGTCGACCAAAACGATGGCGTTAGGTTTCGTCGCCTCAATCTGGTCGATCATGCGGTGGAACTTTCTCCGAAAGTAGCCGTAGTGCTTCAGGACATCCCACAGTCCCAGCACCCCGGCCTCGGCGATCCAATCGTCAAAAGGTTCGGAGGCAAGGTCCCTCATCTTGGGCCCTCCGGCACCGAGAAAACGAGTTCCTGGTTCGATCGCGCGCAAAGCCTTCATTACCTCGGCGGCGCGGGCGTCCCCGCTGGCTTCGCCGGCCACGAACCAGAGGCTCGTCATGGAGGCTGAGAATTGACCGTCCTTCTGGGGTCGGCTTCTTCGATTCGGCGCGTTATCTCCAGGGCGATATCCAGGGCGTCAGCCGCCTCATGACCGGAGACCTTGGGCTTGGCGCCATCGCGCGCGCAGCGAATGAAGGCCTCGAGTTCGATCTTGAGCGGTTCTCCACGTCGGATCTCGACCTTGTCGCGGACGATTTCCTTTCCCTTCGGGCCGTCGTTCAAGCGATACATCACGCCGTCCTGCTTCTTATAATCCAACGAAAGATAAGCGTTCTCCTGAAAGACACGGATCTTGCGCATGGTGTCGCGACTGATTCTGCTGGCGGTGACATTGGCGACGCAGCCGCTCTCGAAATGAAATCGGACATTAGCAATATCTTCGCCTTTGCTCAGCACGGCGATGCCCACCGGGTCCATGCTCACGATGGGCGAGCGCACGATGTGCAGGATGATTTCGATGTCGTGGATCATCAGGTCGAGCACCACGCCTATGTCGGTGCTTCGATTCGGGTACGGCGAGAGTCGAGTGACCTCCAGAAATCGCGGATTCTTGAGTTTGCTTTCCAACGCCGCCAGGACGGGGTTAAACCGTTCGACGTGCCCGACCTGCAGCACGCAGGAACGGTTCGAGGCGAGCTCGGCGAGGGCGCGGGCGTGGGCCGGCGACTCCGCGATCGGTTTCTCAATCAGGAGGTGCTTGCCCCGCTCCAGGAGCAAGGCCCCGAGCTCGTAATGCGTAACGGTGGGAGTGCAGATCGTCGCGGCGTCGACGAGTTCGGCGAACTCTTCAAGGGAGCCGGCTGCGTATGTGCGGTACTTTCCTCCCACGTGGCGGGCGACGTCAGGATTCTTGTCATAAACGGCCGAGAGAGTGCAGTCTTGAATCTCGGAGAAGATGCGGGCGTGATTGATGCCCATGTGGCCGACGCCAACTACCCCCGCGCGAAGAATGCTCATTCGGACACGCCTTGCAGAGTAATGCCGGCGTCCGCGGCCGCGCGACAAACGGCGGGACTGTCGAGCAGAAGCGTGCAGTTCGCCTCACAGGCGATGACTTTCAATTTTGCTTCGCGGGCAACTGCGACGGTCCGTTCTCCGATGACCGGAACATCAAAACGCATGTCCTGACCCGGTTTGGTCACCTTGACCAGTATCGCGTCTTTGCTCGCGAGGCTTCCGCCACGGCGGATGCATTCGTTGGTTCCTTCGAAGGCTTCGACCGCGAGGACGGTGCCCGATTTGACGACCACCGCCTGCCCAATATCGAGCCGGCTAATCTCCTTGGCGATTCCGAAACCGAATTGGATGTCTTCGATATGCCGCGGTTTGAGCCGGGGTCCCGCGATATGGCCCTGGCGAGCGACGTGAGCATCGAGGAAGGTCATTGCGTTCAGCACTTCGAGGCCCGCCTTGGCGAGCTGATTTGCGACCTCACCGAAGAGAGTCTCGGCGTTGCGGCGCCTTAACTTTGCGAGAAGGATCAAGGCCCGGAGGTCGGGACGGAGGTTGAAGAGGTTGGCCGGGGCGAGCTGGCCTGCCATCATGGCGTGGCGGGAACCCGATTTTCTCGCCGCATCGAGCAGCTTGCCGAGCTGGCCGACCCGGATCCAGGACACTTCGTCTGCGCCGGAGGTAGTGGCCTTCGATGTTTCTCCGTCGAAGGCCGCGATGGAAATCTTCTTCACGCCGGATGCCCGCGCCGCCTCGATGACCAGTGAGGGGTAACGGCCTCCTCCGGCGACAAGAAAAAGAGAGTCAGGTATGGTCAACAAGCGCTATTAAGACAGGACGACGGGCTGTGACAAGCCACGCGTGAGGCGTTAGCTAATTGGAGAACATATCGCCGAATCGATTCACGCGGAAAGAATCCCGTTCTTTGGGCGGCTTTGAGGGAGGTGGGGCGGACCTTTGCGCAGCCTTGGCCTGAGCACGCCCGAGGGTTCCGTCCGGCGACGGAACTTCTCTACCCCTCAAGTCGAAGGTGTTGATCGCGACGAGGGCGCTGCGGCCTGATCCGGAAAGCTTGCGCCGTTGAGCGATGAACGCGCTGGGCATGTAATAATTCGAGTAGTCTTTTCCGAAACGGCTCTGGTTGTAACCAATGAAGAGGTTTTTTCGCACCTCGAAGTGAAGATGCGCAGTATACATTCCGCGATTGGTGCCAATGCTGCCGATTTGCTGTCCGCGCACGACTTGCTGGCCTTCGCGGACCAGGATTCGGTGGAGATGGGCGTATGCGGAATCCGCCGTTTTCATTTGCCGGTCATCAAGAAAGATGTGGCGGATGATGATCAAGTTTCCCCAGCCCATACGCATATCGCGAGCGAGAACGACAATTCCATTGGCGGTCGCGTAGACAGGCTTGCCCAAATCCTTATTGCCCCCTTCAAGTCCGTTCCAGTCCTCCCCCATATGGTATCTGGGTCGGAAGCCTCGCGAGGTGTAATAGCCGGCCCCATCGGGTTTTCCGACCGGTTGATCGAAGCCGTCCGCCAGGCGCGTTCTGACTGTATCTGGCGAAGGAGCGCTCACCAGGGCGGTCACGAGGCAAAAGAGGAAGATCCAGAACGCGTATTTACGGAGGAGACGCATTTTCGGAAATCTAATGTTTGAAGGGTGGTTGATGCAACTTTTTCAGTCGGCGCGGCTTGTCGAACGGCGACGAATCTCCTAACAAGTTCCTTAGATGTCATCGGTAACTTTTCTGGGCACGGGTCCCGGAGACGGGTTCCCTGGGCGGTTTCAATCGAGCGTGCTCCTCAATGTCGAGGGTCTGCGCGTGCTTCTTGATGCCGGCGAGCCCTGCGCTTTGCAGCTTCTCGAGCTTGGGGTGCCGCTTGCCGACCTTGACGCTGTATGGATCACGCATGCCCACGCGGATCACGTCGGCGGATTGGCGCTCCTCTTGCAGGCAAGCTGGCTGCATGGCCGGCGTAGCCCGCTGCCGGTTGGCGTGCCCCGTCATCTCGCAGAGCCTCTTCGTGCCTGGCTCGATGCCGTCTTATTGACGCCCGAAGTTCTTGGTTTTCCCGTGGGGATCTTCTCCTGGCAGGCGCGAACTTCGGTCATCCTCGATGCCGCGACCGTCTTGCCTCATCACACGACGCACCTTGACAAGACCCGTGAAAAGACTGGCAATGCCTCCATCGAATCCTTCCTCTTCGAGATTCTCGCAGCCGGCAAGCGATTCATCTATTCGGGCGATCTTGGATCTGCACGGGATCTGAGCGGCGTCTTGAGCGAGCCCGCGGATCTCCTCATCTGCGAACTGGCGCATTTTTCCCCTGATGAGCTGGTGTCCGTGTTGCGCGGCGCCAGGATAGGAACTCTCTGTCTGACACATCTCTCGGCGGATCTTCAAGAGCGTCGCGGAGAGATTCAACTGCTCTTCGAGAGTGAGCTTTCGGGTGTGGAAACCGTCTACTTGCCCGATGATGGCGAGAATATTGACCTTTAGGCGGCTGGCTGCCCCGGCTGCGGGACCCGAATGACGGGCAGCGGAAACCGCATTTTCAGTTCGTTGTCGAGGCGAATCTCGACATGGTAGACACCATATTGCTGGAACTGCACGCCGCCAAGGACGTGAACGTTCGTGACGTAGGAGTCCAGCGCCGGAAGAGAGAACTTCAACTCGCTTTGGGCAATAGGCTGTTCGTCGTGGCAGCCAAGAACAAGCGACTTTTCAACGAACTGACCCGTGCCGCCGCACCAGCGCGTCCAGAGGCAAAGCTTAAGAAACCCTATCGGCAGCATATGGGCGGGAATCATCCCGAAAACGCCGATGAGCGTCTGCTGGCCGCTGATTTCAGTGCGCACATCCTCACAAAAGACAGCGGCTTGGAGATCAGGGGGGATCCACCCTTCGGTCATGCTCAGTGACTAAGCCAACCGCCCAAGATCAGGACGGTCACCACCAGACCGAGCGCGATGCGATAATAGCCGAAGACCTGCATGCCGTGCTTTTTAAGATAAGCCACCATCCACTTGACGGCGAGCACCGCGGAGACCCACGCTCCAAGGAAACCAACGAAGAGTGCCGACAGACCGAAGGATTGCACCATTTCCTCGCCGTATTTCAAGCCATCGTAGACTGTGGCGGCGCTTAAGGTGAGCAGCCCAAGCAGAAAGCTGAACTCGACCGCGGCCGACAGGCTCAATCCAACCAGGACTCCTCCCACGATAGTCACAAGGCTGCGGCTGACTCCCGGCCACATGGCGATGCACTGGATCAACCCCACGACGACCGCCATCTTCCAAGTGAGCGATTCCAGACTGAGACCCGATTGGTGAGTCTTCTCTTGCCGCGAGGCCTGCCACCAGCTCACCAGCAGGATGGCGATGCCGCCGACAAACCAAGCCGCCACGATCGGCCAGAGGCCCCACGCCTCGCCTCCAAACAGATACTTCTTAATCGGTTTCTCGAGAAGAAGCCCAATGAAGGCCGCCGGCAGGAAGGCGGCGATGACGTTCGTCGCCATTTTGAGGCCTTCCGGATCCTTCCCCAGAACCCCGAGAACCATCTGACGAACCCGCGAAAAGTAAAGACCCAGGACGGCAACGATCGCGCCCGCCTGAATGCAAATTGCGAAGGCATCCGCCGAAGCGCTTTGGGCGATTCCTAATGCTCGCTGTGTAAGGAGGAGGTGCCCGGTCGAGCTGACTGGAAGGTATTCGGTCAGGCCCTCAACGATGCCGAGAATCAGGGCTTTCCACCAGTCCATCGGAAGAAATTTGGGGCGGCGAGCCGGGCTGTCCCGTTGCGCTCGTTAGATCGCGTTTTCGCCGGTTTCCTCGGTGCGGATTCGAACCGCGTTCTCTATAGGCAGGACGAAGATCTTGCCGTCTCCGATTTTTCCCGTCTTCGCGGAATCCGAGATGGCTTTGACGGCCTTTTCGACGATGTTGTCGACCACGACAATTTCAAACTTTACCTTGGGCAAAAAATCTACGGTATATTCGCTCCCGCGGTAGATCTCCGTATGTCCCTTTTGGCGTCCGAAACCCTTCACCTCACTGACAGTCATTCCCTCGATGCCAATTTCGGCCAGAGCTTCTTTCACATCTTCCATCTTGAAGGGTTTAATGATGGCCTCAATTTTCTTCATACATCAGAGTGTTTAGGCAGCTGAAGGAACGTTGGCAAGCTGAGATGCGGGGGAAAATGGGCGGCCGCATTTCACCCGAATGAAGCCGCATCAATGGCGGCGGGGTCCGGCCGGACGTTATCTGAGGCACCTCCCGCGCATCAAACATCTGAGGGGTTCGTGGCTGCACCGAAAGCTGGGGGAAAGGTTTTTTGCTCATGAAATGTGGCAACCCGACCGGCCTCGCTTCGCTGCGGGTTGTGCGATCGGCGTTTTTTTTTCCATGATGCCTTTCCCTTTTCAGATGTTGGCGGCGGCCTTGATCGCGTATCTGATTAAGGTGAATATTCCCGTTTCGATCGCTTCCACATGGGTTAGCAATCCGCTCACGACGCCTTTAATCCTGCTGGCGCAGTATGAACTTGGCTGTGTGCTCATCGGGAGGACTCCGGTTGGCGAGCCGGGCGTGGATATGCTGAAGCTCCTTTCCCAAGCGCCGGCGCCGCTGTTGATCGGAGCTTTGGTTACCGGAGCTGTCTCTTCGCTGGCAGCCGGTTTCCTTGCTCTGAAGGGTTGGGATTGGTTTGTGGGGCGTCACCTTAGGCCTCGCATCCTGGAAGGAAGAAAAAAACCTCCCGCAACGACCAAAAATCCACTTTAGTTTAGGAAACGGGGGCATAGCTCAACGGTCAGAGCAGGCGGCTCATAACTGCTTGGTTCACGGTTCGAATCCGTGTGCCCCCAAAAGTCTCGGCTGCGGCGAAATCTGACGGTTGCCAACTTCTTTTCTTGCCACTCCTCGTCGCTCAACCATCACTTCCTTCGATGACGGTTTCGCTCCGGTTTCTGGGGAAAAGCATCTTCCTGCTTTGCGTACTGGTCCTCCTGATCCTTGGATTTCTCTTCGCTTGGTTCGCGTCGTGGCGGGCGGATCGGATTGCCTCGCTGGATTCAAGTAGTGAGATTGCCAAGACCGGTCGAGG
>DASTFP010000200.1:0-11031 GCA_035719865.1 Terrimicrobiaceae bacterium
CAACCCTGGACCCGCAGGATCCGCGACAAGAGAGTATACTCACCGCGACATTCTATGGACCACCGGAACCATACGATCCCAACATCATTGTTTTTCGCAACGCGGTCGAGCTTGGAAACCTGGTGCGCCAGGCCGACGCCGGTGGAAAGCCGCTCTTTATTAATCTTGGATACCTAACGACCGTCGAGGGCGAGCATCAAAACAAGTACGCGCTGCTGCGTAGCTCCGGATTTTTCGAGGACCTCGGGATACTTCCCGGTTTCGAACCCACCATGCAAAGCCGGCACGTCTTCCGCTATAAATCAGGAAGCGCCGCTCACTTTGATTTCAGCGCGGTCCCGCCGGACCGAGGCCGCCCCGGAACGAGATACTCCTACTGACAGGCGGCAATTAGATCGGATAGGATCTCTGCAAACCTTCGCGAAAGCTGATAGGGTTGTAGCCGAGATCGGCGCGAGCCTCGCTATTGTCAAGGTTGGCGTCCTGAATCACCCCTGCGATCGCATTCCAGGTCAGGATCGGTCTCTTCTGAAGTCTCTCTGCGAAAAACGCCACGAGTCTGCAGATCGGGATGGGAATCGTCACGAAAGCCTTCTCTTGTCGAACATGCTTGAGCATAAGCTTGGCCATGTCGCGGATGGCTACGGCCTCGCCGCCGCTGAACGCGTAAGTCTTGCCATAAGCTTTCGGATTACCCGCTATCGCGAGGAATCCCTTCATCAAGTCGTCGCAATGCACCGGTCTCTTTAGCGCCTTGCCAGCTCCGATAAATGGGACGAACGGATACTTCTTCAGGTAGGCAAGGAACATGTTGAACTCCTCACCGCCGCTTTCGTTGTAGGCGAGGGTCGGTCGCACAATCGTCCATTTCATCGCGTTTTGCTCCATGATCAGGCGCTCCGTCTCCCGTTTGGACAGCGAATAAGGCGTTGTATGTTGATAGGTAACCGAGGCGGACGAGACGAGGATGAAATGGCTGACGCCCGCCCTTATCGAAGCGTCGATGACGGTGCGCGTCCCGCCAACATTGATTCTCTGAAAGAGGCCCGGATCGTAGACGATCAGAACCGCCGCAAGGTGATAGACCGTCTCGACCCCATCGAAACTTCCGGCCAGCGTTTCAGGTCTCGTGATGTCTCCAATCCGGATATCCACGTCGTAACCATCCAACCTTGAACGAAAGCGGTCGCTATTATCCAAAACGCGCACTCTAAATCCGCGATCCACCAATCCCTTGACAAGGGTCGAGCCCATGACACCAAGGCCGCCAGTAACCAAAATCATACGTTCAGCAGGTTGAGAGGCGGTGATGATGCCAAGAGCCGTCTCTCAGGCAATCCGGAATTTAAAGGCGCGTCACGCAGGCGGTGAGGATGCTCGCGAGCGCCACGGACGAGCGGGCAGACTCACCAACCTTTCTCATTGTCAATGAATATCTTGTGCCATAATTCAAGGATCACCAAAGCCATGACCTGCTTGAGGTAGATAAATTCGCGCGTCTCCATCTGGCGAAGCAGGTTTTTCACGTAGTCCGGTTCAAAATATCCGCGTTTGCGCACCTGTGTCTCGTTGAGCGTTTCCGCGATGAGGCGCCGGATCTGCGGGTGCTCAAAGAAGAACTCCATCGGAAGAAAAAAAGGATTCTTCTTCCGATGTGTCACCGGGCGGGGAAGCAGCTTCGAAGCGATCTTGCGCTCGATGATTTTGTCGCGAAACCCGTTGTTCTTGAGGCGCGGCGGCACGCGAAAAGCCAGCTCGATGAGGTTGTGGTCCAGGAACGGAAGGCGGATCTCCAGCGAGTGCGCCATCGTGTTCTTATCCTGCCTGATGATGCACCAATCCTGAAGCCACTCATCCCATTGGATCTTGAGGAGCCGGTCGAGAAATTGGCCCGAGTTGTCGCGCAACGGGGGAATCCATTTGTCAGTGGCCAATTGCTTGAACTGCGACGTATACGCCGCCGCCCTGGCCGTTCGCGGCCAGAGCGTCTTGAGGGCGATGTAATTCTCAAAAAGGTTCCGGCACCCGTAACTGCCCATGAAATCGACAAGCCTTGCCTTCCCCTGATGCCCCAACTTGGCGGGAAAAATGAAGAACTTGTTGAGAAAGTCCACGGGCAAGGCACGCAGCATGGGCATGGCAAGTTTCCGATGCAGAAACCCGGGAAGCAGCTGGTGGTAACACTCGGCGAGTTGGATGACATTCTGGAACGAGTAGCCAGCGAATACCTCGTCGGCTCCTTCGCCACTGATGATTACTTTCAGATCGCGTGCCGCGCCCTCCGCGAGCTTGTAGAACGCGATGATAAGAGCGTCTCCGACCGGACGATCCATGTGCCAGACGATTTTGGGAAGAAGATCAAAATCCTGCGGAGCGCATTGGATCTCGTGATGGCTGGTGCCGAGAAGCCGCGCCGTCTCGGCGGCATCATGGGTTTCGTCAACGGGAGAGTTGAAGCCGATCGAGTAGGTATTGACCTTGTCGCTTGACTCCGTCATCAGCGCGACAAGCAGCGAGGAATCCACCCCCGCGCTCAAGTATCCCCCCACCGGCACATCGCTGCGCATCGTCAGCCGCACGGCATTGCGAAGCATCGCCTCGGTCTCGTCGAGCAGCTCAGATTCCGGACGGTATTTGCCCTGGAAGATTGGCACGTCCCAATACCGCTCAATCATGAGGCTGCCGTCCTTCCGGAGCAGAAGTGAATGCGCGGCCGGCAGCGTGAAGATGCCTTCAAACATCGTGCGCGGCTCCGGGACATAACGAAGCGCAAGATACGCGTCAATTGCCGCAACGTTGCAAGCGCGCGGCACCCTGGAACATTCGAGAATTGCCTTCACTTCTGAAGCAAAGACAAATCGGCCGTTGCTTTGATGATAGTAGAGCGGCTTCTGACCACAGCGGTCGCGGGAGAAAAAGGTGTCGCCCGTGCGGGAATCGTGCAACGCGAAGGCGAACATTCCGTTAAAGTGTTTCACGCACTCCCGGCCCCACTTTTCGTAAGCGTGAACGATGACTTCGGTATCCGAGCGCGTGCGAAACGTATGCCCCTCTTCAACCAACTGGTCATGAAGCTCGATGTAGTTGTAGATCTCCCCGTTGAAGCAAACCACCAGCGAGCGGTCTTCGTTATAGATGGGCTGCCATCCTCCGTCGAGGTCGATGATCGAAAGCCGCCTCATCCCCATGGAAAAACGATGCGGCTCATCCTCGTATGATCCTTCCCCATCCGGCCCGCGATGAGCAAGGATGTCTCCCATGCGAGCCAACAGTCCTTTCTCAACAAAACCGGAGAAACCAAAAATTCCGCACATCCGAAAGCGATGCGCCTACGCTCTCAGGGCGCACCCGTCAAACAAATTGACGGCGCCTGCCGGCGGGAATAGAGGCTTGCGAATCACCAAAAAATGAAACTGGACGAGCATTGATGATGGCGGAGCAGAGCCGTCTTTTGCCGCGCATTGTCCGCGCAGCGTTGATCGGCGTTGCTGTCGTGATCGCGATAATGCTCTTCGTCGCTCCAAAGCCTTGGGAAGTCGAGCAGTCGATGCCCGAATGGAGCCTAAAACAATGCATCCGCTTTTCGCTCTGGTGGGCCGGATTGCTCGCCCTGCCTGTGCTGAGCGTTCTAGCGCTCACCGTGCGGCGCTGGACAGCACCTGTGCAGGAACTCTGGCACATCTGTCTCAAGAACAGGATGCCTCGGCTGTTTTGGCCGATTGTCGGCGTTATTACGATTCTGTATGCGGCGGCAGCCGCTCCGCGCCTGCGGCAAAGCTTGTGGGATGACGAGGTCTACACTGTCAGGAAGATCGTGTTGGGAACCGATCGAATCCAGAGCGACGGCTCAGCGAAGATCAAGCAACTTCCCTGGTGGCACACCCTTTGGCACTGCGAGGGGGCTAGAAATCACGGCCTTCAAAGCATCCTCTGCCGGCTTTCCTTGGGGGTTTATCGAGCGATCGTTCGCCCTGAAGGCCTGCAGTTCAACGAGACGGCCGTACGCCTGCCGAGCTTTATCGCAGGCGCCTTGTCCATCCCAGCGCTGGCTCTCCTGGTCGCGCGGCTGGGATTTCCATGGGCTGGCGTCGTTGCCGCAGGGCTGCTCGCGCTTCATCCATGGCACCTTAAATTGGCCACGGAGGCGAGAGGCTATCCCTTCGTTCTTTTGTTTATCCCTCTAATTGCTCTTTGTGTCGCGCGGGCTGCTCCGAGCGGGAACTGGACGTGGCTGGCAGCGTTTGCAGCTCTCGAATTTGCGCTGCTTGATGCGTGGCCCGCCACTTTGTTGACAGTGCTGCTTGCGAACGCAGCGCTCCTTGCCCTGATTTTCCGATTTGCGACGAGCCGTGAGACGGCCTCGACAGCCCTGTCCCGCTTGCTGGCGGCGAACGCGTTCGTGGGACTCGCGCTCCTTCCGTTTGTTGCTCCGTGGATTCCCCAGGTTCTTCAATATATGACGACTACACCGGGTTTTCCGCTGCTTGTCGGGTGGTTCAAAAACACGGGGGCGTTGCTGCTCTCGGGAAGTCTTTGGTCGAAGACCGGGCTTCTCGATTCGCCCTACCTGGAACTTCTGCCGCAGGCGGTCCACCACCCGTTCGAGCTTTGGACACTCGTGATTCTGGCTGTGCTCTTCATAGTCGCGGGCGCCCTGCGCATGATGCGCACGAACCCGGTTTGTGCATCTATGCTCGCGGTGCTGCTCCTCCCTGGGCCGATCCTGGTTTTTCTTGCCGAGGCAAGAGGCACATACCTCCAGGAGTGGTATGTCGCCTCCATGCTTCCGGGCCTTGTCGCCGTGGCGGCCATCGGAATGGTGAACTTGGTTTCAGGCTTTCAGCGCGTCCGGGCGCTGCGCTGGGCTCCCATTCCGCTCGCATTGCTCCTCATGGCCGGCTATGCGGCGTTTACGACCCCGATACGACACCGCCTTATCTCCAGCTCGGTGGAGCCTTTTCGAGAGTCCGTGGAAATGACCCGGCCGACACTCGATCCTAACGCGCCGGAAAACCGACAGATCATTACGGCCTCCTCGTTGATGTTCCCACTCGTTTACGATCCCCTGGTCCGCAAGGCGCTCACCGTCGAGGAGTACAAGGCCCTGATGCGCGAAGCAGATGCTCGCAACGTCCCTCTTTTCGTCAACAACGGATTCATTGCCGGAGTGAAAGACCGTTACCCGGAGATCCACGAATTCCTGGAAGACAAGCAATACTTCGAATGCCTCGCCACGCTCCATGGCACAGAACCCATGTTCGACCGGACGGTGTACAAATATCGCCGCGGTTCTCTCGGGGCTTTTGACTAAGATCGTCTCACCTGCCGTGCTTTGGCGAGTCAAAAACCGAGTGCAGACTTGGTGGAAGCAGACGAGACCTGCTCACCACCACGCCGCCATCCTTGTCGCTCTCGCGGCGATTGGAATCCTCGTTTTGCTTGTCACCCGCAAGCCCTGGCAATGGGACCTGCCGGAGGGACGGAAAATGCGGATCGTCGATTGTGTGCGAATCTATTCCTGGTGGGCGGGAGCGGCGAACGTCCTGCTAATGTTTGCTCTGGCTGCCACCGCACGCTGGTGGATGCGACCGTCTCAAGGCGCATTGTATCACCTTCCGCGGCCGCCAATGCCGAAATGGTTCCCGCCGCTAACCATCCTGGCGATGATTGTTTGCGCGGTGTTCGGTGCGCAAAGACTCCGACAGAGCTTTTGGGATGACGAGGTCTACGCCATGCGGCGGGCCATTCACGGCCAATGGAAGCGCAACGATGACGGTTCGATCAAATTCCGGACGGTGACTTGGCAGGAGACGTTTTGGTTCTTTGAAAAACCCCAGCATCAGCTCCATAGCATCATCACCCGCGTCGTCCTCGATAGCTGGCGGACCGTAGCCAAGCCGATGGGATTGGGCTTTCGTGAGGACATCGCTCGCATTCCGAGCTACCTGGCCGGGATCCTCTCCGTGGGAGCCATGGCGCTGTTTCTATGGCGCCTGGGTTTCCCTGCCGCCGGAGTGGTTGCCGCATTCCTCCTAGTCATTCACCCCTGGCACATTCGTTATGCAAGCGAGCTGCGCGCCTATTCCTTCATGCTCTGCATCCTTCCGCTGTGCTACGTATTTCTCATCGAGGCTCTGGATACGGGACGTTGGCGCTGGTGGAGCGCGTTCGGTGCTTCGCTTTTCGTCCTCATGTATTCGAATGCGCTGAACATCTATCCCGCCGCCGGGCTCGGATTGTGCGGACTCACGGCAATAATTCTTCGATGGCGCGACCCCGAAGCGCGCGTTCAGCTATGCCGGTTTTGTGTTGTGACCCTTCTGGCCGGAATGGCTTTTCTTCAGCTCATGCTGCCATGCCTGCCGCAGTTCATCGAATATCAAAACACCACTGCCGTGCAGGGTCCTATGGATCGGCGCTGGCTCTTATCGTATCTTGGTCTCTTGTTCGCGGGTGCGCCATGGAGCAGTACTGGGCAAACCGTATCCAGGTACATGGAACTATATCCTTGGGCCTCCAGCCACCCGATCCTGTTCGCAGCGCTGGCAGGCTCGGCTCTGGTGCTTTTTGCGTTCGGCACTCAGAGACTCCTAACCGGCGGCCCGATCCGGAGGCTTGTCGCGCTTGCGCTCCTGTTGCCGGCGCCGATCGCCTTCGTCATTTCCAAAGCCTTCCAGCACCACCTCTTCGAATGGTATCTGCTTTTTCTGCTTCCCGGTCTTGTGGCTGCGATAGCGCTCGGACTCGATGGCCTGCGACGAGCCCTGGCAAGAAATCGAGCCGGCGCAGCTGCCGGGATCCTGCTGATTGCTGCTCTCCTCTGCGCCTACGCAGCCTTCACAACGCCGCAGAGAAATTGGTTGCTCCACCGGCCTCTCCAGCAAATCCGCGAATCCGCCGAAGCGACGCGGCCCGTGCTCGATCCCTTTGCGCCGGAAAACCAGGACATTCTCACCGCGAGTTTCATCGGGCCGCCCGATCCGTACGACGCCAACATCATCCCCTTCCGCTCGGTGCGCGAGCTTTCCGCGCTTATCGACCGCGCAGACGAGGAAGGCAAGGCTCTCTTTGTCAACTTTGGATTCCTGACGACTGCGCAGCTCCGCTTCCGCCCCATTCTAAATACCTTGGGCGACTCCAGCCTTTTCGAAAAGACCGCCGAGCTTCAAGGTTTCGATCCCATCAACGACCGATTCGTTTACCGCTACAAACCGCAAAGCGCCGCAGGCCGAAACCTCGTTCCGGAATTCCAGCCAGATCAAAAGCAAGGAGAAAATCCTCCCGACTCCCAATGAAGACCCACGGCCTGCTCCCACCAAACGGGAGCGCAGACGGCTCCCATCACAAACGCTCGACTTCGCGCTTCTCGACGAAGATCGGCAAACCTTCCCGCGTAAAACTGTTCATCAGCTCGCCGGGATCAAGCGCTTCCGGCATCATTACCCCTCGCTCGGGAATTTTCTCCGTGACGAGCAGCTTCGCGGTGATCGCGGGCGGGATTCCCGTCTGCACCAGAGTGAGCGAATAGCCATAGCGCTCATAAGTGTCACGATGGTTGTCCATCGTATAGACGAAGAACTCCACACGCCGGCGGTCCTTGGTGCCGCGGACCTCGGTGCCCACGCACGAATAGCCATCTACCGTCGCGCCGAGCTGGGCAGGCTTGGGCAGGTTCGCGCTCGCCACACGCACCGGCGCCACCTCCGCTCCGTCAACCTTTACCTTCTTCCAGGTGTCAAGATTAAGAAGTTGCAGAGACTTGGAGATATTGACCACCTTCTCAGAAAGGCTATACTTGAAAACGGAGTATCGGACGCCCTTTTCGACAAACGGCGGGTAGATCCCAAGACTGACACCCTCCTCGTGCGCTACCGCGTAGGTCTTCTGAAGTCCAATCGGCTCAGGGAAACGGATCCACTCGATTTCGGTCTCCAGGGGTTTGCCGCTGACCACGCGCGCATCTTTGACGAAATACGGGACTGCTCCCAGTTCCTCAAAGAAGGTCTCCGGTGAAAAGAGCACCGCAAACCGATAACCGCGAACCTCCGCGTTGTCTGCATCGAGAACACGAATGCTTGAGGCGGTGTCCAGTCGATCGATGGCCCAGCGCGCAAACACATTGACAGCACCCGGGTCTATCCCCATGCAAAGGATGCCCGCGATCCCCTGGTCGAGATATGCGTCGTTAAATTTCTCGATCTCGGCCTCAAAGGAGTTTTTTCCCGGCCGCTTGACCCCCGGAGGCGAATAGATGTCGGCGGCCATGTCGAGATAATGGGACCGGGCGCGCAGGCATGCTTCTAAAACGGAGTGATTGGTTAGGCACGTGCAGGCATTGCAGGTGACCGCCACCTGATGTTCCTTCATGAGGGAGGCAAGACCTCCGATATCCATGGCATTGGCTTGCACGACCACAAAGCGGTTTCGCGGGGTTCTCGACGCCAGTTGCTGGGCGAAGACAGGATCGAGATCGGCAAGTATGATCCGATCAAAACAGTCGAATTCGTGGAGCTTCTGTCCAATGACCGAACCGACGCCACCGATTCCAATGACCATTGCATTTGCCATACGTGATCCGCCCCGTCAGGCGGTTTTCCTCTCCAATTACGTAATACATGCTACCTGTGACAGCCGCGTTAGGCAAGAAGGCAGGCCTTGGGCTCGACTCGAAAGCAGAATAAGCTAGGGGGGCGCAATGACAACTTCGGCATCTAGAGCTTCCTTCCTTCTTCTGGCGGTTTGCAGTTGCGCAGTGGGCCAGCTTTACGCCGTTCAAATTTGGGCCATGCCGAGGAAACTCGACGAACAACAGGATCGCCAAGGGGGAAATATCACTGTGACGACGAAGGAAACCGCGTACAAGGTCACCCTGGAAAACCGCTCTTTCAAAACCATTACCCAGCTTCAAGCCAAAGCCAACGTCGATGCATGCGCCACGTGACGGTCCTAACCGGGTTTTGCGGCGACGCACGGGATAGTCCTCCGGACTTCTTGGGCCAGTTCTTTTTAAACCGCCGGCCAAAGCCGGGGGTGCTTCGGTGAAGATTTCTTACTTTTGCTCTAATCGAGCGCGTATCAGCCTGTCGCATTCTCAAAATCCCCAAATGGATTCGCTGCGGCCTATAATGTTGCCTGTTGCGTCCGATGCGGTTCTCAGGATCGCGCCAGCGGGCGAGTCAGCGTCTGTCCCCGGCTACACGATTTTGCGCTGAGCGCTTTCGTCCTTGAATTTGGTGCCGAAAACTGACTCCAATTGGACGATATTGACGACAAACCAAATCTCTCTGGTTATCTGGCTAGATAGATAGACTGATAGACTCAATCAAGGAATTCGAGATCGCGGGCCAGCAATCCCAAGAACCCGATTTGGAGGATTTCGAATCTGCAACAAAATCCGAGAACGGAGCGGTAAGGTCATTGTCTTCCGGCCGCGGCCTCAGCAGCTGCAGATCCTGGACATGATCTGCCGCCAAGGGCTGAAACGCATTTTCGTGATCAAAGCCCGGCAGCTCGGGATCTCCACGCTTCTGGAAGTAATTGCTGCTGACCAGCCATGCTGGAACACCGGGCTTCCGATCAGCTTGGTCAACAAGGCAGGGACAATAGATCTTCGTGCGTCGAAGTGAGATGAAAAGGCGTTTCAGGAACCGTCTCTGGTTCTGGACCGCGTGAATCCGATTTAAGTGCAAACGATTCGCAAGCTCTGGAATTGGGGACTTGGGCGACTGCAGACCGGAGACGACGTGGTGCGATATCGCGTCGCCTTGAGCGCCGTCGCCTTCGGCTTGGTTCTCTGGCTCATCTTTTCGGCCGACGGTCCTTGGAGCTTTGACCTGACGCGTTCCGCGGAATGGCATCTTAGTGAGATCGTCGGCTTCTATTCGTTTTGGGCCGGAGCATTCAATCTTGCACTCTTGAGCATCTTGATTTGGACAGCTCGGTGGTGGGCTGATCCGCGACGCGGTATGGACTCCGGAGGGATGCCGGCGCGATGCCTCTCCGCCATTTTCTGGATGGGAGTTATCGGCGCGATGGTGTTCACGGGAATACTGGCGTCCAAACGCCTAAGTTTTGGGCTTGCCCATGATGAAGATTTGAGCGCCCGACGCGCGATAGTTGGCGAATACCAGCTTGCCAAAGACGGCAGCGTCCTCCCGGCGAAACTTAGATTACAGAACACCTTGTTCGACTATCGAAAGCCGACCAACCACGTTCTTTACAGTGTTCTGGCGAGAAGTGCGTGGACCGCTTGGGGAATGTTCGCGCACCCGGAAGACTGGTATATCCGGGAATGGGTGATTCGCTTCCCGGCCTGGTTGGCCGGGATCTTCGCGGTGCTGGCCCTCGGAGTTCTCGTCGCCAGGCTGGCAGGCGAGCTAGCTGGAGTGACGTCCGCTTGGCTGCTTGCTCTCCATCCTTGGTTCTTGCGTTATGCGTCCGAAGCGCGCGGCTACTCGGTGCTCTTGCTCATGGTGCCCGTGACCCTCCTTGCCTGGCTGCGGGCGACTCGCGAGAACCGCTGGCGATGGTGGCTGGGGCTTGGGGCTTGCCAGTTTCTTGTACTATGGGTTTATCCGGCGGCAATCTACATCCTTGTCGTCCTCAATGGCCTCACGGCATTCTGGCTAGCCAGAGAATGGAAGCGGCAACCGGGTGACACAAGATTTCGACGCTGGCTTGCAGCAAACTTGATGGCTGCGATCCCGACGACCCAGATGATGCTGCCGCTGGTTCCACAGCTGCTCAACCACCTCCGGACCGCCCCTGAAGCGCGGCAACCGTTGAAGTTGAGTTGGCTGATTGAGACGTCCTCGAATCTGCTCGTCGGCGCCTCTTGGAACAAGAGCGGCTCACTCAATTCGCCATATGTCGAGCTCGCAACCCGATCTACCGAACATCCCGTGCTTTTCGTCTCCCTCCTGGCAGTGCTCGGATTCGCCGCGATCGCTGGAATACTCCGTTTAACGCGCTGGAGGTGGCCCCAAGGCGCGATCGTTGCGTTCACCTTGCTTATTCCGGCGGTGATCGAGG
>DASTFP010000201.1:0-8624 GCA_035719865.1 Terrimicrobiaceae bacterium
CACCGCGACGAGTTCGGGATCCGCTTGCCCGGAAATGCCTTCTTCGGCCTCCCGCAGCCGGAGGTTTGCGCGTTGAAGGCACGCCTGGTGCCGGGCGTTGATGGCTGCGAGCATGGGCGCCTCTGTGGGATGATCCCCGCGCGCTCTGGCCACCACTGCATCGACAAGCCGGTCGATTCCCTCACCGGTTAGGCAGGAGATGGCAATGGAATTCGGGGGCCAGGTGATTGCGGACCGCTTTTCAAGCAGATCGATCTTGTTCGCCGCGACGATTTCCCCGGTTTTGGCTTCGAATTGCGGGGTTCGAGTGACATCAACCACCCGCAAAATCACGTCAGCCCTCGCCATCGCGCGTCGCGCCCTTTCGACGCCTTCGCGTTCAACGGCGTCTGCGCTCTCACGTAGACCCGCTGTGTCGGTGATACGGAAGGGGATACCTCGCAGACTCGCGAATTCCTCGATGGTGTCCCGGGTTGTTCCCGGAGCGGCGCTGACTATGGCTCGCTCGAACCCGAGGAGACGGTTGAGAAGACTCGATTTGCCGGCATTCGGCTCTCCGCAAAGAACGAGGCGCACACCTTCGCGAAGAATTCGGCCCTCCCCGGCGGTCGCCAGCAGCCTTTCGATCCGGAATCGGACCTGACGGACGTCGCTTAGCAGCTTCTCTCCCGTGCGCGGGTCAATCCCTTCTTCGGGAAAATCGATGTGGGCTTCCAAATGGGCTACGACACCAAGCAGGAGACTTCGAATCTGCTCGACTTCACGGCCGAGCCGGCCCGCTAGCTGCTCCTCAGCGAAGCGCAACGCGACCGATGTGCTTGCGCGGATGACGTCCATTACCGCCTCCGCCTGGGTGAGGTCCATCTTGCCACTGAGAAACGCCCTTCGCGTGAACTCGCCGGGTTCCGCTGCACGAGCTCCCGCCCTGAGGACGGCCTCGAGGAGCCGAGAAACGACGAGCACTCCGCCATGACAATGGAATTCCGCCATATCTTCTCCTGTGTAGCTGCGTGGCGCGCGAAAGACGACCGCCATTCCCTCATCCAACTGGCCTTCCCCATCACGGAAACAACCGAAGTGCAGTTTGCGTTCTAGAAGGGAGTGCGACCCGGATTTTGTCGCGAAAAGACGGTCTGCGATTGTCGGGGCAAGGGATCCGGAAACTCGAATAATGGCGATCGCGCCTTCGCCGGGCGGCGTTGAGATCGCCGCGATGGTGTCTTCGGCCAGCACGCTCGAGCAAATGGCCCGTTCTAAGTGGCTGCCGTCGCGGGAGCACGGTGCTCCAGTAGTCCTTCGGTATCCAAGCGTCGCAACTCGGCCACAAGGCGCCTGTTTTGATCCATGGTTCCTACCGAAACTCGAATCCATTCCGGCAGCTTGTAACTTCGCATCGAGCGGACGATGAGTCCTCTGCGAAGAAGAGCTTGAAAGATCTGGTCGCCATCGCCCACCCGGAGAAGAACAAAATTCGCCGCGCTGGGGACAAACTCGAGGTTCATTGAAGCAAACTCCGATTCAAGAAACTCGCGACCCCGGTTCGTCAGCTCGCGGGTTCTGCGCATATGTTCTTCGTCTTGAATCCCCGCGATCGCTCCCGCCTGCGCAATGGAATTGGCATTAAAGGGCTGGCGTGTTTTTTGCAGAACCTCGGCGATCTCCTTGCAAGCCAAACCATAGCCGATGCGGAGACCCGCCAGTCCCTGGATTTTCGAGAACGTGCGCATGACGACGACATTTCGTCCCTCCCGCACGTACTTTAGAACGTCCGGCGGATTGTCCAGGAACTCGTAGTAGGCTTCGTCGAAGATCACGAGAACCTGGTCCGGCACGCGGTCCATAAAGCGCTCAATTTCCGCCTGTCCCACCATGGTGCCCGTCGGATTGTTCGGATTGGCGATAAATACCTGGCGAGTCCGCCAATTGATCGCGGCAAACATCGCATCCAGATCGTGAATGAAACCCGGATCGGGCACCTCGATGGTTTTCGCGCCAAAGAGCTGGGCCATCAACGTATAGACGGCAAACGCGTGGCGGGCTGTAACCACTTCATCTCCAGGGCGCAGGAAGGCATGCCCGACGAACTCGATGATCTCGTTGGAACCATTGCCGAGAACGATATTCTCCCGGCCAAGGCCAACCTTTTCGGCAATGGCGCCCCGCAGCTCCCATCCTCCGCCGTCGGGATAAAAGTGCGCGCGCTCAAGCGCCTCCCGCATCGCCGAGAGGGCCTTGGGCGACGGACCGAGCGGATTTTCATTCGAAGCCAGCTTGATAATGTCCGAGGGCTGGAGACCCATTTCGCGGGCCAGTTCCTCGACGGGCTTGCCGGGCTCGTAGGCGACGAGTCTCAGAATGTGCTGGTGCGCGGTTTTCCACATAGGAGATTTTTGTTTTCAGTTGTCGGGTTTTAGAGGAGACCTCGGCCGATCGCGGGAAAGTTGCCGCGACGCTGCTTCAATATGTCACTTTACGCTGCGAGGCTGTAAACTGAAATCTCATGATGCGTATCGCCGTAATCGCCGATACCCACGGGAGATTTCCGGTCTCCGTCGCCGGGGAATTGAAGAGCGCCGACGAGATCTGGCATCTGGGGGATTTCTGCGACCAGTCGACATTGGAGGCCGTTCAAGCCCTCGGCAGGCCATTCTTTGGAGTGCTGGGTAACAACGACTGGGGCCTTAATCTGCCCCGTCGCCTCCTTCTCGAGCGTCTGGGCAAGACGTTCCTCCTGGTGCATATTCCACCGTCGCGCGTGGGGGGAGCCGATTTTCTGCTTCACGGGCACACTCACGTCCCCCGCGATGAAAACGTCGGCCTGACACGCGTGCTGAATCCCGGCACCCTCGGCGGTCCCAGGAAAGGTGCCCCGCCAAGCTGGGCATGGATGAAACTCGACGAGAACACGGGCAAGGTTTCCTGGCAGTTGATGCAGGTGGTTTAGTTGATAGTTGATAGAGCTGGAAACGCATGCGTCCTTGCGCGCGCAGACCCTCGGGCCGGATTCCATCAACACTCAACTCTCAACCATCAACCAAACACGTGCTCGGGGGGGGACTTGAACCCCCATGCCTTTCGGCATACGCCCCTCAAACGTACGTGTCTGCCATTTCACCACCCGAGCGCACGGGGAAGCAAAGGTTGCTGCTGCGGAAGCCGCACGCAAGGGAAAAATTCCGCTTGATGGCTAGTGGACCGTGTGAGATTTTCGCAGGTTCCTACGGAGGAGAGAATCTCATGGCATACGCAGTCATTCAAACAGGCGGGAAGCAATACCGCGTCGCAGAGGGCGATCTGATCGAGGTCGAGAAGCTCGACGTGGAAGCCGGCGCGGAGGCGAAGTTTGAAGAAGTCCTGCTGGTGTCCAATGGAGGGGGAGTCTCGATCGGAGCGCCGCTCGTGACAGGCGCGTCAGTCGTTGCGGAGGTCGTCGAACAGACCAAAGCTCCCAAGGTCATCGCTTTCAAATACAAGCGCCGGAAGGGGTATCACCGAACGGTTGGCCATCGCCGGCAGCTTACTCGACTGAAGATAAAAGCAATTACCGCGTAATCACGGCTTATGGCTCACAAGAAAGGTCAAGGCAGCGTCAAGAATGGACGCGACAGTATAAGCAAACGCCTCGGCGTAAAGAAGTTTGGAGGGGAGTCCGTCATCGCAGGAAACATCATCCTTCGCCAGCGCGGCACCAAATTCCTTCCCGGAAGCAATGTCGGCCTGGGACGTGATTACACCATTTTTGCGCTCGTTGACGGCCGTGTGAAATTCGACCGAAATGGTCGCCGGGTGAACGTCGAACCGGTCCCGGCAAGCTGAGTTCCTTCGAGGAGCTTCGCTTCACGAGAGTCCTGCAATCGCGCGCCGCCCGGCTCTCGACCCGCGCCGTGACGCTCGAGGCGCGGGACTTCGAATCGCCGGAGATCGAAGTTCGCGATCGGGGCAGTTTTCTCGCTACAGCGTCTTGCAGAACTCTTCGAGGCGGTCGAGTCCCTTCTTGATGACGTCGAGACTCGTTGCATAGCTCAGCCGGATGGTGCGGTCATCGCCGAAGGCGATGCCGGGAACCACGGCGACGTTTGCCTTGCTGAGAAGCCTGTCCGCGAAATTTTGGGACTTGAGTCCGAAGGAGCCGATATTGACGAGGACGTAAAAGGCACCAAGCGGTTTCATGGCGCTGACGCCGGAAATATTGCTCAGGCGATCGAACATGTATTGCCTGCGGATATCGAACTCGTCGCGCATGTCGGCGACGCACTGCTGATCCCCTTTGAGAGCGGCGAGCGCTCCCTTCTGCGCGAACGAGCACGGGTTGGAGGTGCTGTGACTCTGCATGGAGTCAATCGCCTTGGCGATCGCCTCAGGCGCGCCCAGATAACCCAGGCGCCAGCCCGTCATCGCGTAAGCCTTGCTGAAGCCGTTGACGGTGACAGTCAGATCATGAGCCTCCGGCGTAAGCGAAGCGATGCTGACATGCTCGGTTCCCTCGTACGTC
This sequence comes from Terrimicrobiaceae bacterium, assembly GCA_035719865.1. Taxonomy (GTDB): domain Bacteria; phylum Verrucomicrobiota; class Verrucomicrobiia; order Chthoniobacterales; family Terrimicrobiaceae; genus DASTFP01. The sequence continues at coordinate 4,493 of DASTFP010000201.1, forward strand.
AGCCGTTCATAGATTTCATCTGACAGAATAAAGATCTCCTCTTCCGCGGCAACCTCCGAAATGGCGCGCAATTCCTCCCTGGTGTAGACGGCACCCGTCGGATTGCCTGGCGAATTGATGATAATCATCTTCGTCTTGGGCGTCATGGCGTTCTCGAACTGTTCCGCCGAGATCTTCCAGCCTTGCTCCTCGGTGGTTGGGACAGCAACAGGCTCGGCGCCAGCGAGCCGAACCATTTCGGGATAGCTCAACCAGTATGGCGCGGGGATGATCACCTCGTCGCCCGGATCACATATGGCAGCTACGGCATTGAAGCAGGACTGTTTCGCGCCATTGCTCACGATGATCTGACTCGGCTTGTAATCGAGGCTATTATCGTTCTTGAACTTTTCAGAGATGGCTTGGCGCAGCTCGGGTATGCCCGAGCTGGGAGTATACTTGGTGAAGCCCGCTTGAATGGCTTCGATGCAAGCGGCTTTGATATGCTCGGGAGTGTCCATGTCAGGCTCGCCGGCCCCAAAGCCGCAAACGTCAACGCCTTCGGCCTTGAGAGCTTTGGCCTTGCTGTCGATGGCGAGAGTTAGGGAAGGAGTAAGTTCTTGGACACGAGTTGCGAGTTGCATAATGGGTTCAGTAAGCGTGTGTGAAGGGCGAAGATTGTTCTCAGCGCTGCGGATATTGTCCATCTCGCGATTCGGCATTTTCAGCGATGCCGCCTGCAGACCCGCCGATTAGTGCCAGCCCCAGACGGGATCCCGACAGAACCAGGGAAAGAATTCCCGCTGGTCGGCGACTTCCGTATCGAATAAGGCGTGATGAGAACGTGAGTGAGTTCCATTTTGCGGCTTTCGCGCCCAGACAGGGCGGGAACCGGTCGTGAGCGGATCGGAAAAGCTACCGGCGCATACGACAGGGCGTCAACCTCGAAAGCGTGCGAATTTTCCATTGAAACGCGGACCGACCGGTATCACGCGGATATCTATGGATGCGGCTCCCTTGCCGGGAGCACCGCTCGTGCGGCGAGCCTAAAGGCGGGCCCCAGCTCCGCTCCAGCCCGTCCATCGGTCACGCGGCCGTCGGAGGCGATATCAACCGTTTCTTCGGCACGCGCCCGCGCACCATTTTCCGCGCACGATGAGGCGGGGTTTTGTAAAGCCCGCGGCTTGGAAAGCGCTGATGACTTCCCGCCTCTGAGTTCGCAAGACTCCGGAGAAAATCAGCCAGCCGCCGGGTTTTGTGGCGCGGGCGATACGTGACGCGGCGGCCACCAGGACGTCGCTGAAAAGATTGGCGAGCACGACGTCAAAGCGCTGGCGGATGACGAGCCTTAAAACGTCGCCGCGGGAAATCCTAATGGATGGGAATCGGTTGGCCAAGGCGTTCTGCCTCGCGATTCGCACCGCGACGGAATCGTAGTCGATTGCCACGACCTTTCGAGCTCCAAGAGCCTTCGCGCCGATGGCAAGAATCCCCGCGCCGGTTCCAAGATCGAGGGCCGAGAAACCGCCCGAGGGGAATTGATCGCCCAGATCCGCCAGGAGGCGCAGGCACGTGGCCGTCGTGGCGTGTTCGCCGGTGCCGAACGCCATCCCAGGTGGAACGAAGATTCCGATGGGCTGGCGTCCCGACTTGCGCCAGTTTCGCCAGGAGGGCCTGTCACTGAAAACCTTCAGTTTTCCACGAATCGACAACGGGCCGTGCGGGCGGGAGGGATCGCCGGTCCAGACATACTCGGCAAGCTTCGTGACGCGTCCGCCAAAGCGCCTGACGAGGTCCTTCGCCGTGCGTTCGTCGCAATATGCCTCGATCTTGAGCGCCCGGGACCCCTGCCAGGTGATGAACGCAGTCTTTTCGGAACCGAGGAAACGGAGGCGCTCGATCCAGGCGTCCTCCCACTTCGTCGAACTAAGGCGCGTCCAGCGATGAAGAGTCGCAGTCACGACATGAGCCGAAGGTTTGTCCTTGTCGTTCGTTCTGCATCTTGCGAGCGATTCGAGGGCGAGAGCGGCGCGAGGACGGCCGGAAATCTGGCACGCCATGTTTCTTGGTCGGGTGGAAATCTCATGAGGAGCTGCAAGAAAATGTGAGACAAGCAGGCCAAGCTTGCGCAAAAGTGCGGCGTTGTGAAACGCGCAAAACTGATTGTCGCCAGCAGCGAGGCCTCAGCGGACATGCTCTACGCTACGCGCTTCCGGGCGCCGGACGCGTTCGCTTTCGTCGGGACGAAAGAGCGGACGGCTGTTCTGCTCAGCGATCTAGAGGTGGACCGTGGGCGCCGTGAGGCGAAGGTGGATGACGTGGTAAGCTATTCGGAACTGGAAAAGGTTGTTCAGGGGTCCAAGAAGAAGAAGCCGGAATATGCGAAGGTGTTGGCGAGGTTTCTGAAGAGCCGGGACGTTCGTCGGGTTCTAGCGCCGGCAGATTTTCCCCTTGGCCTGGCGCGCGCCTTGAAAAGGGAGAATATTCGTGTTCAACCCGCCGATGCTCTGTTTTGGCCCAGCCGTGAGATCAAGACCGCCCAGGAGATCGAGGCTCTCGGGGCGGCCCTTCGCATCGCAGAGAGGGGAATGGCGCGGGCGCACGATATTCTGAAACGGGCAACAATCCGAAAAGACGGAAGGCTCTCGTGGAGCGGGAAGGTTCTGACGGCGGAGATCTTGCGGAGGGAAATGGAAATTGCGGTCGTGCGGGCGGGCGGCGAAGCCCGGGGCGATACGATCGTTGCTTGCGGCGACCTAGCGTGCGACCCTCATGAGCGCGGAAGCGGTCCGCTTTTCGCAAACCAGCTCATCATTCTGGATATTTTCCCGCGTGATGCCCGCAGCGGCTATTTCGGCGATCTGACCCGCACCGTCGTGCGCGGTAATGCGAGCGAGGCGCAGAGACAGCTTTGGGAAACTTGCTTCAGGGGCCAGGAGCGCGCGCTCCAAGCGCTGAAACCCGGTGCCAGCGGGCGCGAAATCCATGAGGATGTAAAGGCCTTCTTTGCCGAAAGCGGCTATCCCACACAAATCAAGGAGGGTCGATGGCAGGGGTTCTTCCATGGAACAGGACATGGCTTGGGGCTTGAAATTCATGAGGAGCCGCGTTTTGCGGCGACAACTTTTCGGCAGGGGCAGGTGTTCACGGTCGAGCCAGGAATCTATTGGCCGGGTGTCGGCGGCACGCGTCACGAGGACGTTGCCGAGATCACTGCGGATCGCTCCCGGCTGATCAGCGACTTCCCCAAACAGCTGGAAATCTGAGCGGCCGCCGACCAGCCGCCCAACCGGACCGCCGGCTCGCGGAGGGTGTCAGCGGGGCAGGCTGCTCCCGGGATTGGGCGTTGCCGTTCGCATCCCTGACGCGAGGAACGTTTTCGTTGAACGCCAGATCAAGTTGATTGTCGGAAGCATCGTAACTACATTTTGGGCATATGATGACTTGGCTTCTTTTGATTGGTGTACCACTGCTTCTTGGGCTTTGGGCTCAGATGCGTGTATCGAGCGCTTTCGGGCGCTGGAAGCAAATCGCGGCGACATCCGGGGTAACCGGCGCGCAGGCTGCTCGCGAGATACTTTCCGCGGCAAATATTCGTGATGTTGACGTGTTGGAGATCAACGACATGCTTGGCGACCACTACGACCCGACGAACAAGCGACTTTGCCTTTCGACCGATGTTTACAATACGCCCTCAGTTGCGGCGCTCGGCATAGCGGCGCACGAGTGCGGGCATGCGATTCAACACCAAATGGCCTACGCACCGCTCAAATGGCGGATGGCGATTGTTCCGGTCACACAAATCGCTTCGAACATGCTGCCCTTTATTTTCCTTGGTGGACTGTTCTTCGGTCTTCTGAAGCTGGCGATGCTTGCAGTGGCCGTGTACCTTGTGTTGACACTGTTCCAGCTGATTACATTGCCGGTCGAGTTCGACGCCTCCCGGCGCGCGAAAATCATTCTGCAGCAAATGGGAATCATTCGTCCCGGTGAGGAAGCGGCTGGGGTGAATCAGGTGCTCGACGCGGCGGCGCTGACGTATGTGGCGGCTTTCGTGGCCTCGCTTGGCACTCTGCTCTACTACCTCTTTGTTCTCATGGGCAACCGCGAGCGCTGATTCCGCCGCGCGTTGACAAGAGACCAAACCTTTCGC
>DASTFP010000202.1:0-3028 GCA_035719865.1 Terrimicrobiaceae bacterium
CCGTCCCCATCATACACTTTGACCTCGGCGGGCTTTCCTGGCGATCCCGGGACCGCAACCGCATAGGTCGAGACCGCGGGGATCACATTGACCAGCGTCATCAGGCCGTTGTCTTCGTGGTTGAGCCGGTGGCAATGCATCACGAACAAGCCGATGAAGTCGTCGAATTTCATGCGCAACGATAAAGTTCCCGACTGGATCACGGACTCGCCCATCCCCAAGATCGGCACCGGCACGTTGGCATTGTCGATGCCCCACATCTCGGCGCCCTCCTTCAGGCCCAGGCTCGGGTCGAAGGATTTCGTGACCTGGAAGTCGTTGACGTGGATGTGGATCGGGTGCTCGTCGTTGTTGTTGTTGACAAAGGCCCATTCCTCGACCGAGCCGAGGCGCGGCTGCAGCAGCGGTACGTTGGGAAAGGCATTGCCGTCGAAGGCATAGACGAAGGCTTTTGGGTCGTTCTTGCTGGCGAGATTGTTGAAGAACGCGCCCGCAATCGTGAGCGAGCGTTTGAAGTCGGGCGTGCCCTCGGAAATGTCCACGAAGGGGGTAGGGGCGTCGAGCTCCTGCCCTTGGGCAAATTCGGTGGTGACACCCTTGCCGCCTGCCGTCTCCGCCCGCGCCAAGATTTGCGTCGGAAAGACGAAGAACCCGTCATGGTAGCTCAAGGCTGACGGCTGCACGCTCAAATAGCCGAGCGCGGCCGGCGGACTGTCAGTGCCATTATTCGTGTAGAGGATGCCGGGCGCGCTCAGCGTCCGGGTGTCACCGCCGCGTGGCGGCATTTCCAGGATCAGGTTGCCCTCGTCAGGCAGGGTGACGGCGATCGCATAACGCGTCGCGGGCGGAATGACGAGCCGGGTACCCCCGTCCCATTGCGGATAGCGGACCTCGGTGTAAGGGACGCCGTCCTGGCCGACGACCGCGATCTTCGGATGCTTTCCCGTCGCCGTTTCTGTCAGCTGCACATTGAAATAAGCCATGTCGCTGATATTCGACAGCACCCAGATCTCGGTCTGTCCAGCCTTGCTCTTGATCACCGGCTGGAACTGGCCGTTGACCGTGAATTGCACGTCGCGCAGGTGGTCAGGCAGCGAGGGATCGGCCGGTACATCTTGACCGCCCTCTTTAGCGGTGAAGCGCTGCAGATTGCTCGGGATAAAATGAAATTGACCGCGCGAGTCGGGGATCGAGCCCGGCCCGACATTCCAATCGGCGATCCCCGTGTACCAGATGGTGACGAACTGCGTTCCGGGCTTCGACTGATCGAAGTTTATCGGCGTAAGTTTGGGGCGATAGGTGCCCTTGGCGAGCGCATCGCCTTCGGGGCCTTTGAGCGTGCTGATATATTGAGCCCAGTTTGGATTGTTGAGTTGGGCCAGACCTCCCGCCCGGTCGAAGACGTAGTTGTACTGCAGGAGCATGTTCCTGATCGGGATCTGCTTCTCGGTCACGAGCGGAATGTTTCCGTCGGTGCGTCCGATCGCGAGCAGCCCGGCCAAGCCGTAGTAGACATGCGACGTCGTCAGCATGTGCAGGTGGCTATGGTACCAATAAGCGCCCTGCGGCATGCTCTTCGGAATATTGTAGGTATAAGTGTTCGATCTCCCCGCCGGGATATGTAGCATCACGTTGTCAGCGTTGCCCTTTGGGCTGACATGCAAACCGTGCACGTGCAGATTGAACGGCGACTCCGCCATCTGGTTCGGATAGATCGGAACGTCCTCTCCCTTCGCAGAATATTGCGGGTCGTAAAAATCCCGGATCGTCAGGCCGCTCATGGCGTTGTCGAGATGCACAATCAACGTCTCGCCGGGGAACACCTGCAATGTCGGAGCCGGGTAGAGCTTGTCGCCCGACATCTGCCCGTTCGAAGCGGTGCCGCGGATCAGCTCATAGGCAAAGACGAGAAAGTTTTGGACCGGCTTCGCGACCGTATCGAGCGCCGCTTCGCTCTGCTTCACGGTAAGCCTGACCTCGAGAACGCCGTCCTTGCTCGCGAGCGTGACGGGCTCCCTGAGCTCTGACCTGATCGAAGGATCGAAGGTCTCGCTCGTATCCTTTGCTTCTGCCGGCGCTCCCGCTGGCCATGCAGCGATCATCAGGGCGCCGCACAGAATCAGAGTGCGCGCAAGTAGCTCCATCTGGCTTTCTCCCCAGGGCCTAGAAAATCGGCCTACTGGACACTACCACATGGAAGCCGGCTCTCTTTTCCTTTGCTGGTTCAACCAGATTTCGCTGTTAGCGGTAAGGATTCCCTCCAGCAGCCGCTCGACAACGTCGATCTGCCCGTCCGACCAAGATTTGCGTTCGATCCAACTATTCCCGGCACGGATATCCCGGAGGCCCAACGAGAGCCGGCCGCCACCGGCCGTGTCTCCACATCGGTCATCATGCGGCGTGCAGTTCTTGGAACCTCCAGGCCATTGACAGAGTTTTGCTGTCCTACCGAAGCTACAAAAGGAACGCCCAAATGACCCGAACTTTGCTTGCTCTAACCGTAGCAATGATCTTGAGCGTCAGTCCGACGCTCGCGGCAGACGACCCAGCCGCTAGCTCTGACCAGTCTACCGGCGCTAAGGAGCAAAGCTCGGCGCCGCCTGAGTCCGACGCGGCCAAGGACCAGGAAATGAAGTCGACGGAGGGTGCGACCGGCGATAGCTCGAGCGGCGCGAAGGAGCAGAGCTCCTCACCGCCCGGTTCATCGGCGGCCGAGTCCAAGCCGAATTCGACCTCGGAAACGGCCCCCAACTAAACGAGAAGCATGGAAAGGTGGAGGCCGAAGGATGTGGACGGCCTCCACCACAGTTTCTAGTAGCTGCGTTCGAGTAGCTTTGAAGCGCCACGATTCTCGCGGTCCGCGGGCCAGGGGGAAGAACTTTCACCTCGATTCCCCAATGCACAGTCTTCCGTTCTGACTGTCGGCAGAGAAAGGGTCTCGTGGGGCGCATCGCTCTCTCTTTGACGGAGGTCAAGGTGAGAAGGGCGAGGCTGCGTTATGAACCCGCGTCAAAGCGGTCTGCCGCGG
>DASTFP010000203.1:0-4769 GCA_035719865.1 Terrimicrobiaceae bacterium
CGCAGCAGGATCCTCTGGATTTGAGCCTCTGTTTTCGGATGGGTCTGCACATCGTGGCCCGTCGGGACGATCAGCTCGGATTCCGCGGTCCCCAAGTGAGAGCTCCAATAACCGACCACGCCGTCCGAGCTCTCCGGGGAATCCCCGCGGCCCCGGTCGCCGATCACGGAGTGGTAGGTCAACCCGGGTGCGAAGGGAGCGCGTTCGAATGCTCTGTAGATCGGGGCTTCCGGCGACAGGGAATCGATTCCGGTGACGGAACGTCTGGTCACTTTGACTCCGTCAAGCACGTCAACAACCGCTGAAAGCACGCGATTCTGAAATCGCAGGAGGCTTGCGGGCAACCCGACGAGCTTCCGTCCGATCTGGGCGAATGACGCATCGGCCATTCGCGTGCCGCGGTGCGGGGTCGCCAGGAAGACTACCTCCTTGACTCCCGCTACCGGTTTCCAAAAGATCAAATTCTGAAGTTCTTTGCGATCTTCGGGCTCGAGCTTGACCTGATCAAACGGCTTGCTGGAAACCGCAGTCCAGAACTGGTCGCCCATGTCCGTGGCGAGAATTCGGGCGATGATTCCTCCCATGCTGTAACCGACGATCACCAGGTTGTTCGAGGCCCGAGATCTGCCGCCCGGATCACCCAGGCGGCGAATGAATGCGATCCTGTCGCGAATCAGCGCGGCGGACTGCGTGACAGGCACACCCGTCGAATAGAAAGCGTACCAGAACTGGTAGTTTCTTCGGATAATTGGATCCTTCATCGCAGCGGTCGCGACATTCCGCCAGACCAGCGGTGAAGACATAAGCCCGTGCAAAAACAAAACCGGAACGCGATTCGCGTCGAAAGGCTCGATCATGTAAATGCCCTTGACGTCCGCGCTCGCTCCCACGTTGAGGATGGCGCGAATTCCGAGCATCAGGTCGTTCATCCCGCTCGAGGCAAGTGCCAGCGGGGCGGTGAGATCGGCGGCCAGCGGGATCGATTCGCCGCCTATTTGCACGGTCGCAGTCCGATCGAGGTCGAAAAGTGTAATATCCATGCGAGATCCATCCCGGCGGGGTTCGAATTCTCCAAAGCATCCCAGCGCCACGAAGACGTCGCGATTCGGCGGTTGGAAACGGAGCTCGGCTGTCCGGGCTTCCGTACGCTGGCGCACACCGACCAGCGGCACGCCGAGTCCGTCCACCCGCTCCCGCCTCCTGAAACCAGTAATCCTGACGTAGTCGGACGGAATAGCGCTTCGAAGTAGCCCGCTGTGTAACGGCTGCCAGGCGCATAACGGACCGTGACAATTCTGGGTCCCAGCGGCGTCCGAACTGAAAGTGTCGCAGTGCCCACAGCCAGCTTCTTCGAGTATTCGAAGACGAACATAGCCAACGCCGTATTGTAGGTCGCGATCGGTTCTCGCGTTTCTTCGCTCGTTAGCCAGCTTGAGGCTGGCAGTCCTGATTCTCTCAGGCTTTGATAGGCAATTTCGCAAGCCGCGAGCGCGAAGCCGCCCCGCTCGTCGCCTCTCGAGGCTGGCAAGGCTTGAGCCTGCTGAAGCGCGACTTGGGCTGCTTCGGTCAGACGTTGGGGGTTCGCTTGCGCTAGCAGGACGAGCTGACGGACCGCGGCGGGCGATTCCCCGGGTTTGATCCGAAGTCCGCTTTGGCGTTTGATCGTATCAACGTTGCGATTTATCTGGGCGCGATTCAGCATGCCTATAGGGACGGGCAGGGCGGGCCGCGATTGGACGCGAGTGGTGATCGTGGACCCACACCCCACCAGAAAGACCGCCAGGCACGCGATGACCGAATGCAAGCTCAGGCGACTGAGAAGTCCGCGATGCTTGGAGCGGCGCATTCGAGTTGATCTGAGCGGCGATCTGTCTGGTGCTTTTCGCCGTTTCCCGATTTCGCCTAGCATTTGCATTTCGCTTTTTTTGAGTCCGTAGCGCTTTCGGACGAAGGGTATCTCGAAGGCTTCGCCGCAACGCGAGATCAATTCATTGTTCTTCCAGGTAGGCCGGCGGCAAGCCCGCGAGCATCGGCACTTCTACGTCAGCGCCGGAACATGGCGAGTCCTTCAGAGCTTGCGGAGTCAGCAAGCGCCCCATCCGGGGAGCTTTGTATTGACCCACGATGCGTCGTTTGAGAGACAGAGTCAGGATGAAGCTTCATTCTCCCTCGAGCCGGAGACGGCGCATAAGAGCCCCCGAGGGCAATGCGCTCGATTTGGTCAGTGGAATCGTTCTGGTCGTCGTGCAGGCGCTGCTCTGTGGCTGTGAGGAGCAGAAGGTGGTGGAATTGCCGCCTCCGGTCGTCACTGTCACGGAGGCGGTGCAAAAGCAGGTTCAGGATTGGGACGATTACACGGGCCGCCTCGCCCCCATGGGGACGGTTGACGTGCGTCCCCGGGTAAGCGGCTATATCACGGAGGTGAAGTTCACGGACGGCGACGTCGTGAAAAAGGGCCAGCCGCTTTTCCTGATTGATCCACGGCCTTACCAGGCTGAATACGATCGGGCGAAGGCCGACGTCGACAAGGCTGACGCGGCATTGACTCTGGCCGCAGCAGATTTCGAGCGGGCCCGCCAATTGCGTGACAAGGGCGTGACAGCCGTGGGTGACTTCGACCAGCGCTCAGCGACCTACAAGCAGGCGACCGGCGCCGCGCTCTCGGCGCGGGCCGCGCTCGAGGCGGCCAAGCTCAACCTGGAATTCTGCACAATCACGGCGCCGATCGACGGGCGCGTAGGTCTGGCCAACGTAACTGTCGGAAATCTCGTCTCGCCAGATGGAAAGGATCCTCTAGCGACGATCGTGTCCACCAATCCCATCTATGCTTATGCCGATGTTGATGAAAGGTCGCTTCTGCGCTACGTCAGGTACTATCTCGGCAAGGACAAAGGTGCCCACGAGGTCGATGAGGTGAAGGTGCCCATTCAGCTCGCCTTGCAGGACGAGACGGGTTTTCCCCACACGGGCTACATCGACTTTATCGACAATCGTGTGGATCCCTCGACCGGAACGATCCGGCTGCGCGGTGTCTTCGATTTCGAGAACGGGCTGCTGGGTCCCGGGCTCTTCGTGCGCGTGAGGATTCCATCCGGGGGGCCTTACGAGGCTGTGCTTGTTCCCGAACGCTCGGTGGCTTCGGACCAAGGGCAAAGGTATGTGGTTGTTCTCGGGAAGGACAATACGGCGGAAATTCGTCCGGTCGGGCTCGGACCCCTCTACGAGGGAATGCAAGTGATCAAGAGCGGATTGAAGGCCGGTGAAACTGTTGTCGTAGACGGAGTGCTCAAAGTCCGACCTGGGCAGAAAGTTGATCCGAAGCCGATTGCTGAGACCGCGGTGCTCGCAGAGGCGGCGGAATCGGCCGCGAAGTAAGCGTGAATATCAGCCATTTCTTTATTGACCGGCCGATTTTCGCGTCGGTCCTTTCCATCATCATTACGATCGTCGGCGGCGTTGCGCTGATGACCTTGCCGATCGCGCAATACCCGGAAATCGTCCCCCCTACAGTTGCGGTTTCGGCCAGCTATTCGGGTGCAAATGCCGCAACGGTCGCGGAAACTGTGGCTGCCCCGATCGAGCAGCAGGTCAACGGCGTCGAGAACATGCTCTACATGTCCTCGCAGTCCGCGAGCGACGGTTCCTATGCGCTGACAGTGACGTTCAAGATTGGCACGGACCTCGACACCGCGCAGGTGCTTGTGCAGAACCGGGTGAACCTGGCGCTGCCCGTGCTGCCTGAGGAGGTGCGTCGCACCGGCGTTTCGGTAAACAAGCAGTCGGCCTCGATGATCATGTGTGTGAACCTGATCTCGCCCGACGGTTCCCGCGACGAGCTCTACCTCAACAACTACGCCCTGCTGCAGGTCAAGGACACGCTCGCGCGAATTAATGGCGTGGGCACCATATCGATCTTCGGCTCCGAGTATTCGATGCGGATCTGGCTGGATCCGAACAAGCTCGCTGCTCTCAATCTCACGGCCAGCGACGTAGTCGAAGCAATCCAGGAGCAGAACAAGCAAGTCGCCGCCGGCGTGGTGGGCCAGCAACCTGCGCCCCAGGGCACGCAATTTCAGGTTGTGGTCAACGCCCAGGGCCGCTTGGTGGAACCAGCGGAGTTTTCTCAGATTGTAATCAAGCGCGGGGAGAAGGGCGAAGTGATTCGCCTTAGCGAAGTCGGCACGGTTGACCTCGGTGCCAAAAACTATGCGGTGACGAGCAACCTCGATGGAAAGCCCACGGCCACCATTGCCATCTATCAGCTTCCCGGTAGCAATGCTTTGTCAACGGCCAAGGCCGTGCGGACGACGATGGATACGCTCAAGCGGAGCTTTCCAACCGGAGTGGACTATCAAATTGTCTACGACACGACGGTCTTCGTTGACGAATCGATTCGTGCGGTTGAGCACACGCTGCTGGAAGCCGTCGCTTTGGTCGGAATCGTGGTGATGCTCTTTCTGCAAACCTGGCGCGCGGCCATTATTCCGCTCATAGCGGTCCCGGTGTCCCTGATTGGCACGTTTGCAGCCATGGCTGCATTTGGGTTTTCTCTGAACACGATTTCACTGTTTGGCCTCGTTCTCGCTATCGGGATCGTCGTTGACGACGCGATTGTCGTCGTCGAGGCCATGGAGCATAAGCTTGGCCTTGGCATGTCCCCGCGCGACGCCGCTCGACAGGCGATGAACGAGGTTGGCGGTGCGGTGATCGCGGTTGCTCTCGTGCTGTCGGCCGTCTTCATTCCGACCGCGTTCATCACCGGCATCACT
>DASTFP010000204.1:0-9058 GCA_035719865.1 Terrimicrobiaceae bacterium
AAATCGTAGGTTGCAAAGACCTCGCCCTTTTGCCAATCACAAGTGTGCTTATGAAGCGTGCTGCGATCTTATTTGTTATTCTCGCCTCGGGGTTGAACGGACAGGAGGCTACAACCATCACCGTGCGGAAAGGCGACACGATCAGCGTGGCCCTCCAGAACTTGGGTGGAGGCGACGGCGCCGCCGGAACCAAAGTTTTGCAAAATGATCTGGATCTCTCCGGCTGGTTCAGCCTGACGCCGCCCGAACGCGCAACATACATTATCAGCGGATCGGCCACCGGAGGCGCCCTGCAGGGCGAGGTGAAGGATCAGCGCGGAAGCGTCGTGCTGCAGAAAACCTACTCGGGAGGCGTGCGCGCGGCGGCACACCAGTTCTCCGATGACATTGTGGAGACTATCACCGGACAAAAGGGTATCGCGGCCTCGAAGATTGCTTTCGTGGCCAATCGCTCAGGCCGCAAGGAGGTCTACACTGCTGATTATGACGGCGCGAACGTGCGCCAACTGACGAGGGATAGTTCGATCAGCGTGGCACCGGCGCTCGCACCCGATGGCCGGAAGCTCGCCTACACAGGCTACCAAAGCGGTTATGCGGACATCTATTTGATTGACCTCGGCTCTGGCGCGCGCAACCGCATCGTCAAGTTCCCCGGTACCAATTCCGGCGCGGCATTTTCGCCCGACGGAGGTCAAATCGCCTGCACGCTGAGCAAAGACGGAAATCCTGAGCTGTATGTCGTCGGCGCCGGCGGGGGTGGTGCCCGGCGATTGACCCGGACGCGCGGAGTCGAGTCCTCGCCAACATGGTCGCCCGACGGCTCGCAGATCATCTACTCGTCGGACGAACGGGGCGGACCTCAGCTCTTCAAGATTGGCGCGGGGGGTGGAAGCGGGCAGCTGATATCGACCGGCTACGACTATTGCACCGAGCCGAGTTGGTCGCCTGACGGGCGCAAGGTGGCGTTTACAGCGCGAACAGGAGGGTTTTCCATTGCGGTAAAGGATTTGCAAAGCGGCGCGACGAACCAGGTTGCAAGCGGCGAGGATCCGGCCTGGGGCGCAGACTCCAGGCATCTGGTTTTCAGTTCGGGATCCAGTATCAACTTGCTCGACGTGCAGACCGGCCGTTCCGTGCCGATAGTGACCGGGCTGGGCAAGGTAAGCGAACCGACATGGTCGCGCTAGAATCGCGCAGGATGCAGGGGTCGGAATGAAAAAAAACCTGCGAACGCTCATCCGCGGAAACCGCGAGAAACTGTGGATCGCCGGTTGATTATTTTTCAAAGAGTCCCTATTCGGTATTGGACCATGAGAAAGCTGTTCACATTGGGTTTGGTCGCGCTCTTCGCCATAACCTTCCACGCCTGCAAAAAGAAAGGGAGCGATGCGTATGCAGGAGTCGACGGAGACTTCGTCACCGGAACGCCTCTTCCGGACCGCCTCGAGGGCGCAAACTTTTTCGGAAGCAACGTGACCCGTGGCCAGTTTTCGCCGATCTATTTTGGCTACGATAGCATTTCGATTTCCGATTCGGAGTCGGGCAAGGTTCAGGAGGTGGCGTCTGCGATGAAATCAATGAGCCAGACGCTCATCATCGCGGGTTTCACAGACGAACGCGGTACCGAAGAATATAACCGCGGGCTCGGCGAGAAACGCGCGCAAGCCGTGCGTGAGGCCCTGATTGCAAAAGGTGTGAGCGGCGGCCGCATTCAAACGGTGAGTTTCGGCGAGGAAATGCCGGCGGATCCGGGAAACAGCGAGGCGGCCTGGGCCAAAAATCGGCGCGCGGAATTCGGCGTGGTGAAGTAGGCTCGCGTGCGCGTGCCGCTGCTGGATCTCACGCGCCAACCCGAGCGCGTGCGAGAGGCCGTTGAGACGCGGGTGAGGGCTGTTTTCAGCAGCCAGCAATTCATCCTCGGGAAAACGGTCGAAGAATTTGAAGAGGCGTTTCGCCAATTCATCGGCTGTGACAATGCCGTTGGCATGTCCTCGGGCACCGATGCTGAGATTGCAATTCTAATGGGGATGGAGATCGGCCCGGGCGACGCCGTCGTTACGACGCCCTACACGTTCTTTTCGACGGCGGGCGGGATTCATCGAGTCGGTGCCGAGCCGGTCTTTGTGGACATAAGACCCGACGCCTTTCACATGGATCCTGAAAAACTGCGAGAATGCCTCAAGGGCCTTGAGACCGGTGCCGACGGCCGGCTGGTCACCCCACGTGGCAACCGTGTTCGCGCCGTGATTCCCGTTCATCTTTTCGGGGCGTGTTGCGCGATGGATGAGCTCCGAAAGGAGGTCATGCCCTATCGCTTGCCGATCATCGAAGACGCGGCCCAAGCCATTGGAGCCGAATACCCGGGCCATGGCGGCGCCCGCCGGGCGGGAACATTCGGTGAGGCCGCGTTCTTCAGCTTCTTCCCGACAAAGAACCTCGGCGGAGCCGGCGACAGCGGAATCGCGGTCTGCCGGAGCCGGGAACTCGCCGAGAAGATGCGTCTGCTTCGGAACCACGGAATGGAAGGGCGCTATTTTCACAAACTTGTCGGAGCGAACTTTCGCCTCGACGCGATCCAGGCAGCTGTCCTGCACGCCAAACTTCCGTTCGTGGAGGAGTGGAATGCAGCGCGGCGCCGAATCGCAGCCCGTTACCATGCGCTTCTCGCGGACTTATCCGATCTGATCAAATTGCCCTCGGAGCCTTGGAAACAGACTGGAGTCGTGAATCATCATACCTGGCATCAATACGTTGTCCGGGTCCCGCGCCGCGACGAGCTGCTGCGCCATCTTGAGGAGCAGCAAATCGGGCACGCCGTTTACTATCCCGTTCCGCTGCATCTGCAGGAGTGCTTTTCCTACCTTGGCTACAGCCAGGGAGACTTTCCGGAGTCGGAGCGCGCTGCACGCGAGACTGTGGCTCTGCCCATCTTTCCCGAATTGCGCGAGGACGAGATTGCCGAGATCGCGGGAACAATACGCAGCTTTTACCTTCGCTGAACTCGGTCGGCGTCAAGGAGAACTACCCTTCGCGCGCGAAAACGCAGCTTGACCTTTTCTCCCCGTTTCGCCATGCACTGCGAGTTCGGCCGACCCGCCTGAAATTCCGGTGGGAAGCGGCTGCCTTCCAACCATGAGATTTTGCCGACATTTTGTGTTGTTTGTGGCCGTTCTGGCAGCCTGCGCCTCGCTCCTGGGCCAGGTCCCGGCACCCATCGTAA
The DNA here is from genome assembly GCA_035719865.1 of Terrimicrobiaceae bacterium. Classification (GTDB taxonomy): domain Bacteria; phylum Verrucomicrobiota; class Verrucomicrobiia; order Chthoniobacterales; family Terrimicrobiaceae; genus DASTFP01. The sequence continues at coordinate 3,221 of DASTFP010000204.1, forward strand.
GGGATATCGTGGTAGAATACGTCGGCCCGCCGTCCATCTCAAAGGAACGCGTTCTCGATAACCTTGCGACCCGGCTCGGCCAACCCTACACCGAGGATGCCGCCGAAGCCGATATCCGCTCGCTTTACGCGACGGGGGGCGTCGCAAACGTCCGCATTTTCGCCGAGCCATTTGCCGATGGCGTCAAGGTCACGGTTCTCCTGCAGGGCCGGCCGGTTATCGACGAAGTCGTGATCGAAGGCACCGGACAAATCCGCGAGAGACGTGTGCGGCGCGAAGTAGCCTCAAAGGCCGGTGATGTTCTCACCGAGGAACGACTCGAAGACGACCGCCAGAAGATTCTCAAACTTTACCAGGATAAGAACTACACGGACGTCGACGTGCAGTATCGCATCGAGGAGATTGCGGGAACCAACCGCGTGCGAGTGATCTTCCAAATCACGGAGGGTCCCCGTCTCGTCGTCCGCAGAATTAACTTTGTCGGGAATGACAGTGTGCGGCGTCGAGATCTCATCAAGGCGATGAAGACGCGCCCGTGGAACCTTCTCTCCTTTTTCAACAAAAGCGGGCGATTGCTGCCCGCACAGATCGAGGAGGACCGCCTCGCAATTCGAACGCTGTACCAGAACCGCGGCTTCGCCGATGCAGAGGTTACAGACGTTCAAACGATTCCCCTGGAGGGGACTGGTGTCGAGCTGACCATCACCATCGTCGAGGGCATCCACTATCGTGTCAACACCGCCAAGTTGGAGGGAGTCAACATCGTTCCAACCGACGAGCTTAAGGCGCGCCTGAAAATGACGGACGGATCGCTCTTCACTCCGAAGGGCATGGGTGACGATTTGAAGGGGTTGCGCGATTTCTACGGAACCCGCGGCTACGTTGATATGCTGGCGGTCCCGGAGATTCTCCCCGCAGGCCCAGGCGCGGTCGACGTTACCTACCGTGTGGATGAGGGCGTGCAGTCCTATGTTAATCTGGTCAACATTCAGGGTAACAACCGGACCAAGGATCGCGTGATAAGACGCGAGCTGGCTGTGAAGCCTGGAGACATCTTTGATACGACACTTGTGACTGTGAGCCGTCAGCGATTGGAAAACCTCAATTACTTTTCGCGCGTGGAGATGGCGCCAGCCGACACGATTGTCCCAGGGCGAAAAGATCTCAATATTGTCGTGGAAGAGAAGCGCACCGGTTCGTTCAACTTTGGCGCAGGATTCAGCACCATCGACAGTCTAGTGGGTTTTGCGGAACTGTCGCAGTCAAACTTTGACTTGTTCAACTGGCCGAGTTTCGTCGGCGGGGGCCAAAGATTCCGGATCCGCGGCCAATACGGTTTGGAACGCAAAGACTTTGTCGCCTCGCTTACCGAGCCGTGGTTCCTGGGTTACCGGCTTTCCGTAGGCGTGGAACTCTACTATCGCGAGGCAAACTTTCTCTCGGACGTCTACGACCAAACCAACTATGGAGCGGCGTTTCAGGCCCGGAGACAAATTTGGCGCGCTCTCTCCGGCCGGTTGGAATATCGGATCGAGGGCATCAGGATCTTCAACGTCGATGAGGACAACGCAGGCCAGGTGATCCGCGACTCAGCCGGTACTTTTACCAGGAGCGCATTCTCGGGAGCGCTCGTTTGGGACACGCGGGACAGCCTTTTCCTGACGCGCAAAGGTGAATTGATCGAGCTATCCACATTCATCGCCGGAGGGGCGCTCGGCGGCGATGTGCAGGATTACGGAATCTCGCTGGAGGGGTCCAAATATTTCCTTCTGCCTTTCGATATCATTTTCCTCCTCAAAGGCGAACTGGCAGTGGTCGATTCCTGGGGCGACAGCGACGACGTACCCATTTTTGATCGGCTCTACCTCGGCGGTTCAAACAATCTCCGGGGCTTCGACTATCGCGAAGTCGGGCCTGTTGACGAATTTGACAATCCGATCGGTGGAAGCTCGTTGGGCTACATCACCTTCGAAGTCACGATTCCGATCGTACCGCGCGTGCGGTTCGCGATCTTTAGTGATTTCGGTTTTGTTAACCCAACGTCTTACGACTTTAGTACCGCCAGCCTCAATGGCGATATCGGCGTGGGAGTGCGTCTCGACCTGCCCATTGGTCCAATCCGCTTTGATTACGGTTACCCGATTATCTACGAAGACTTCAACGGGCCGCCCGGGAAATTCAATTTCAATATCGGTTACCAATTTTGAACAATCCGGCCCCAAACCGGTCCAAGTTGTATCCCACGTTCCTTGTGCTCTAATGATTCTTAACATGCGTAAAATCATCGTCTCAACTCTCCTCTCCGCGGTCGCATTCTGCGCCGCTTCCACCGCCGCCAATGCCCAGTTCAAGTTGGGTACCGTGGATATGAACAAGGTGTTCACCTCGTATTTCAAGACGAAGGACGCGGAGGATAAGATCAACGACGCGCGCGCAGCGGCCAAGAAAGAGCTCGATGAGCGCCTGGAAACTTTGAAGAAGGCGATGGACGAGATCAACAAGACCAATCAGGACATCGAAAAGCCCGAGTTGAGCAAGGACGGCAAGGAGAAGTTGGCCAAGCAACGGGACGAGAAAGTTCAGGAAGCCAGGAACCTCGACCGGGAGATCGCAGAGTTTCGCCAAACTCGCGAGCGTCAGCTCCAGGAGCAGTTTATGCGCATGCGGAAGGATATCATCGACGACATCATGAAAGTCGTGAACGAGAAAGTGAAAGCCGCCGGATATGACCTCGTGTTGGATAAATCGGGCGCCAGCATGGGCCAAGTTCCCGTGGTGCTTTATTCTCGCACGGATCTCGATTTCAGTAACGATATCATCTCCGCCTTGAATAAGGACGCGCCAAAGCCCTCCTCCGCGGCGAACTGACGCCATGAGGCTTCGCGAGGCCGCAGAGCGAGTCGGCGGCTGGGTTGCTCCGGAAAACTACGAAAAACCCGTTCTGGGCGTCGCATCGCTCGACGACGCCGAGAATGGAGATATCTCCTTTTACGGAGACCCCAGATACCTCAAGGCGCTAAGAAAATCCCGGGCGACGGCAGTGCTCGTGCCGCACGGCTTTGCAGAGGAATTGAACGCAGCGCGGATCTGGGTGGACAATCCGGCGGAGGCCTTTGCCAAATTGTTGGAGGTGTTTTCGCCTCCCCCGATACCATTCGTGCCCGGCATTCATCCGACCGCCGTGGTCGCTTCGGACGCCGAGATCGGTGCGGACGTCACTATCCAGGCTCTTGCGGTGGTTGAAAGCGGCGTGCGAATCGGTGCTCGGACAGTCATCGGTTCGCATAGCTACATTGGTCATCACGCGATTTTGGGCGATGATTGCCGCGTCTACCCGCACGTGACAGTGCGAGAGCGCTCCGAGATCGGGAACCGGGTCATCTTGCATCCGGGCGCGGTCATTGGCTCGGACGGATTCGGCTTCGAGGTTCGCGATGGGCGGCAGCAGAAGATCCCTCAGACCGGTATTGTGCAAATCGACGACGACGTCGAGATCGGGGCCAATTCGACCGTGGATCGGGCGCGCTTCGGCCGGACATGGATTCAACGAGGCGCCAAAATCGACAATCTCGTCCAGATTGGTCACAATGTAACCGTTGGCGAGCATAGCGTTCTTTGCGCGCAGGTTGGTATCTCGGGCAGCGTTCGAATCGGCAGCTATGCCACGCTGGCCGGAAAGGTGGGAGTCAACGGGCACATCGAAATAGGCGATGGCGCCATTGTCGCGGCGATGGCAGGGATCACCAAGAGCGTGCAGCCTCGCGAGTTTCTCTGCGGTCTTCCGGCGAAACCGATAGGCGAATACAAGGAGAACTACGTGTTGCTGCGCAACATTCACAAGCTTTACGCGCGGGTGAAAAAGCTCGAGGAAAACCGGTAGAACGCGTTCGCAGTCGGTTCTATGGTCTGACGATGGTCGCACAGCCGATAAAGAAGGCCGAGCGGATCGAGGCTTATGTAAAATCGTTCGGTCCTGCGGCGGAGGGCTACGATCCCTGCTACCTGGCATACTTCGTTTGTTTCAATACCCAGGAATACTACGAGGCGCATGATGTTCTCGAGCATCTGTGGTTGCAGCGGGAGGACGAGAATCATGCCTTCTTCAAGGGACTAATCCAGCTTGCGGGTGCCTTCGTGCACTTGAAGAAACAAAATCTCCGTCCGGAGCATCCAACCGATGGAAAGCGGATGCGGCCGGCGGTTAGACTATTCGCTTTGGCGAGAAAAAATCTTTCGCCGTATGCGCCGCGTCATATGGGTCTGAACGTTTCCGACGTGCTTGATTTGGCTGCGGACCACGCCTCGCGCATCGAAGCGTCGGGGTTTTCGAAGAATCCATGGCGCCCCGAAGCCGCGCCTAGACTTGAGCTCGATTCCCCTTCCGGGCAGTAACGCCCACCACCATAGGCTGCCTGGGAACTAAGGGTCGACCGAGAATCGCATCTCGCCGACGCGTGTCGCCAGTGAAAGATCCGCCGGGGTGCTCGATTCCGAACCGATCCACGAGCGTTTCTGCCATCCTGCGTTGCCTCTTTCAATTTGATCGACCCAACCGTCCGGCCATTCGCAAAGCGCGCCGTTCTCGTTCACTTTCCATTTGCCCTCGGTGCCCCCGTTTATGGTGGACACGGCGCGCCCGCCGGACTGAAGAGCGATGTAGAGATGCGAGCCGTCGGGTTCTTTGTTGAGGCGCCAGACTCCGACGAGAGCAGTATGATTTCCCTCGCATCTCCGGGCCTCGCCTTGGGCCAGTGGCTGAGAATCCAGCGGTGAACCCGCAGAATATCGTCGATGTTGAAATCCGTTCTTCCCGTGCTCAATGACATCTGTGCTTCCGTCACTGTAGACAACGGTAACGCCTCGCTCATCCTGTCTCCAATATCCGCGCTCGCCCCTCGCGCCTTCGGTTCCCTTCGTCCAGGTGGTCACGGCTTGCCCGTTTGGAAAGATGACCATGTCATAGGCCTGTCCTTGCGCATCTGCGACCGTCCAAGGCCCTTCATAGGAGATCGGCGTCCCATCGGTTGGCATCGGAGTCGTGGAGGCCTCATCCGTGGCATTCGGGGTCGTGGAGAGCTCCTCTGGCGCGTTCGGGGCCGCATCAGCTGAATCGATGGTAATGCTTGGAGGCGTGTCCACAGATTCGGGACTCACGCTTGGGCTTGCCTCCGCAGATTCAGGTGCGTCAATCGGGCTTGCAGGGGAAACCTCTGGCGAAGCATCTGGAAGTTGCGTCGGATTAGGGGTGGCGACCGGCGTCGGCTGAGCTGAGATGGGAGGAGGCGGGGAGGGGCATCCGGCGAAAAGCAAGGAAGCGACGAGGACAACAAGAATCCGCATTGCACGAAAATCTCCAAAGCGACAGCGGGAAAAACAACTCTTTTCGGCTTGTGAGTGACGCCGATTTCGCTCCTCCTATCAATCAGCGATGATGGATCCCTCAGAAGCCGCCGGCCACACCAACTATCGGCAACTGGCCGAGCGAATGGGACGCAAAATGCTCGATCGGCGAATCCGCAAGCAAGCCAGCCTTTGGGCACGAGAGGTGCATCAGGGAAAGGGCTTCTTCATGTTCGAGGGAATCATCCCAATGGATGCGCTCGTTTGGCACTCGCTCGAGCTTGCCGGTCTGGACCAAATTGGGAAGCAGAACTTTCTGGATGTTCAGGTTGTCCACAACGAGGTCGTTTTACCAAACCTGCCGGAGCCTTTCGACGGCTACCGTCTTTTGCAATTGGCCGATCTTCACTGCGATCTGGATCCAAAGTTGGTGGATATCATTATCGAGCGCATCGACGGACTCGGCTACGAGGTCGCGGTGCTAACCGGTGACTATCA
>DASTFP010000205.1:0-4647 GCA_035719865.1 Terrimicrobiaceae bacterium
CTTCACACCGGCAGAGCTCGCGATGGCGAAGAGTCAAGGCTGCCGGCCGATCACACTCGGGCCAATTATTCTGCGTGCGGAAACGGCGGCGCTCTATTGCCTGAGTGTCCTGGCGCACGAACTCTTTTGAAGTCGTTCGCTCCCCCTCGGTTGGCGGAATGCGAAATGAGATCTTTATACTGGTTCGGGGACAACAAAGAAATCGCCTGACCTCTCGCGATCGTTTTACCGTTCGCTGATTGAAGACCCATTTGTCCGGATAACATCTTGGTACCAGTAGAAGCTTTTTTTCTTGATGCGTCTCAGATCTTTTTGGTCCGTCTCATCCCGATTGACATACACGAACCCGTATCGCTTCTGGTATCCGTTGAGCCAGCTCAGTAAATCGGTAAACGACCAACTGCAGTAGCCGATCAGATCCACTCCATCACTGATGGCCTGTCTGCATTGCGCCAGGTGGGAATCAAGGTAGGCAATTCTATACTCATCATTGATCACGTCATTAGGTTCCAAGGTGTCAAACTCGCCCAAGCCATTCTCCGTAATGAACACCGGGAGGTGGTAGCGGCTGGTAATGCGACGGAGTGCCACGCGCATTCCAATGGGATCTATTGCCCAATCCCAATTTGAAGTTTCCAGGTGGGAATTGGGCGCAGTCTTGTACAAACCGGGAACTCCCGTCGGCTGAGTGCTCCCCTTTTTGCCCGTTGTATTGACCGCTCCCTCTGAAACGCCGTCAAGCGGATTGGCTTCGTAAGTCAATGTGTAATAATAGTTGACTCCCATGAAATCCGGAGCCCCTTTTTGGAGCAATTCCAAGTCCCCGTCCTTTATGGTGGGAGCCAACCCTTGCCGGGCGAGGTAGTCAAACGGCGCTTGCGGATATTTCGCCCAACTATATACGTCAAGCCACCAATTGTTGGTAAACTCTTCGGCATTTTCGAAAGCCAGTATATCATTAGGGTCGCTGGTGGAGGGATAGGCAGGACTGTAAGCAAAGCTCGGGCCTATTTTCCCTTGCGGCACATATTTTCGAAAAGATTCGATTGCTTTGGCATTTGCCAGAAAAGCAATGTGATTGGCTTCATAGAAGCGCTTGCTGTCCCTTACACCTGGCGGATGCAGGGCAAAGAGGAAGCCGCGCCTTGAGTCGAAATTCTGCTCATTGAGCGAAACCCAGTATTTTACGCGATCGCCGAATCGCTTGTAGAGTGTAATGCAATAGTCATCAAAGTCTTTGATTATCGATCTCGACTCCCAGGCACCGTACTCGTCCATCAGGGCTTGAGGAACGTCCCAATGATAGAGTGTCAAAACTGGCTCGATGCCGTTGGCCAGGAGTTCATTGATGAAGCGATCGTAGAAGTTCAAACCTGCTTCGTTGAACTGGCCTTTGCCATCCGGGTAGATTCGCGGCCAGCTCACGGAAAAGCGATATGCTTTCAGGCCCATTTCGGCCATTAGAGCGATATCTTCCTTATAGAGATGGTAACGATCGATGGCTGTGTCTCCGTTGCTCCCCTTATAGGTCTTGCCGGGTATCTTAGTAAAAACGTCCCAGACGCTCTTGCCCTTGCCGTCGACGTCCCAAGCGCCCTCGACTTGATATGCCGCGGAAGCGCTTCCCCAAAGGAAGTTTTTCGGAAATGATTTTAGCTGTTGGTGAATCACGGGCTCCCGAGAATTTCAGCTGCGCCACGACTTGTTGGGCGAAGCATTGTGTTTAGTTGTTGCCGGAAAAAATTCGCCTAGTTGTCGAAGTGGTATCGATTGGTGCTTGGGCGCGCAGCATGGCGGGAAGTGATGGTTGATGTCAAGCGATTCGGCCGATCAAAGCATTTCAGGGTTCGGCGTCAGAGGAAGGGTTCGGCGAAGCGACTGCCGCGACTCGTTGCGACTGCCAGCACGTGAAAAAGGCGGCCGAGACGAAACTCTGGCTTGTAAGAGACGTGATTTCCCGATAAACAATGCTAATCCCCATGAGCGACAACCAACTCATCCTCCTGGCACCGGTTTCCGGTGTAGTCTATCCCCTCGAACGCGTGCCCGATCCTGTCTTTTCCCAGAAGCTTGCCGGCGACGGAATCTCGATCGATCCGACGGACAATATTCTGCGCGCGCCCTGTCCAGGCGAGATTGTTCAGCAGCATGCGGCCGGCCACGCGGTGACCTTGAAGGCAGCGGGCGACGTCGAGGTGCTTATGCATGTGGGCATCGATACTGTCACGTTGAAGGGCCAGGGTTTTACTTCAAGGGTGAAGGTAGGTGACAAGGTCGAAACGGGGGCGCCGCTGATCGAGTTCGACCTGGACTACGTTGGCACGAACGCCAAGAGTCTCCTGACGGAAGTCATCATCTCGAACGGTGAAATGGTCTCCGAGATGGTCTATGCGTCGGGCACGGCCGTTGTCGGCAAGACGCCGTTGCTGACGCTGACTCTCAATGGCGCGGCGGCCGCGACCAAGGAGGAGACTGGTCCCACGGTGACTTCCGAAGCGATTATCCTGCCCAACCCGAACGGCTTGCATGCTCGGCCGGCGGCGGTTCTGAGCAGCACGGCAAAGATGTTCAAGAGCGATATCAGACTGCAACTCGGCGACCGTTCTGCAAACGCTCGCAGCGTCACATCCCTGATGGCGCTGGAGACAGCGCGAGGCGACAAGGTCGTGCTCGTGGCCAAGGGTCCGGACGCCCGTGAGGCAGTGAACAGGCTTACCCCAATGATCGCCGAAGGTCTCGGTGACGAGGGCTGTGTTCCCGTGTCCGCGCTTGCGACGATGACGGAGGCGCGGATCGCGGCCCCGGCTCCCAGGAAGGATGTCGATCCGAAGCTTATCGCGGGTGTCGCGGCGTCGTCCGGACTGGCGGTTGGCGACGTGTATCAGGTGCGCCATGTGGAGATCCAAGTGAAGGAAGAGGGGGGCACGCCCGATCAAGAGCGGCGGCTGCTCGATGGTGCCATAGACCGAGCGGCCGGGCAGCTTGAAGCGCTGCGTGCGCAGCTTCATGGCCATAAGGAACAAGCGAAAGCGGCGATATTCGCCGCCCATTCCGAATTGCTCGAGGATCCCGACCTCATCGAAATCGCCACCTCGGCAATCGCCAAGGGGAAGAGCGCTGCCTTCGCCTGGAAGAACGCCGTAAAGTCCCACGCCGAGCGGCTGGCGGGTCTGCGCAATCAACTGCTGGCGCAGCGCGCCAACGATCTTCGGGACGTGGGCGAACGCGTACTGGAGGTACTTACCGGCGTCAAGCGCGAAGCTCCCTCCTATCCCGCCAACGCCGTTCTCATCGCCGAGGACCTCACGCCCTCAGATACCGCGGCCATGGAGCGCGGGAAGGTCATGGGCTTTGCGACGGTGCGGGGCGGTGCGACCTCGCACGTCGCCATTCTCGCGCGCTCGCTCGGCATCCCGGCGCTGGCTGGTATCGAAGCACGCGCTCTGGAACTCGCCAATGGCACTCCTGTGATCCTCGACGGCAGCAAGGGCACCTTGCGCCTCAATCCCTCTCCCGAGGAGATGAAGAAGTTGCGCGAGGCGCAGGTACGTCACGAACAACAGCGGAAGGAAGACCTGGCCCACGCGCTTGAGCCAGCCACGACTACGGATGGGCGCAATATCGAAGTTGCGGGAAATATCGGAGGGCTCAAGGACGCCGGCGAGATCGCTGAGTTGGGCGGCGAAGGTGTCGGCTTGCTTCGCTCGGAGTTCCTGTTCATGGAGCGCTCCTCGGCTCCCAGTGAAGAGGAGCAGTTTCAAGAATACAAAGCCATTGCCGTTGCAGTCGGCGCGGATCGTCCCCTGATAATTCGAACACTTGATGTCGGCGGAGACAAGCCGCTGGCCTATCTGCCCATTCCGAAGGAAGACAACCCGTTTTTGGGCGAGCGTGGAATTCGCGTTGGGCTTGACCGGCCGGAAATTCTCCGCACCCAGCTGCGCGCCCTTCTCCGGGCTTCCCAGTTCGGGAAACTGCGCATCATGTTTCCGATGATCGCGACCATGGCGGAACTCCTCGACGCGAAGGCGATTCTGGCTGAGGAAGCGAGTTCACTGGGTATTCCTCCCATGCCCTGTGGCATCATGGTGGAGATTCCCGCGGTCGCGATCATGGCAGAAGTTTTCGCTGAAGAAGCGGATTTCTTCTCGATCGGCACCAACGATCTCACTCAATACACCCTCGCGATGGATCGCGGTCATCCCAAGCTCGCTCCGAAGGTCGACGCCCTGAATCCCGGGCTGCTGCGCCTTATCGCGCTGACCGTTGAGGGCGCCCGCAAACACAAGAGATTTACAGGCGTTTGCGGCGGCCTTGCCGGCGATGCGCAGGCCGTGCCGATTCTCGTCGGCCTTGGGGTGGATGAACTCAGTGTCAGCCTGCCTTCGATCCCGACCATAAAAGCGCAGATCCGGCGCCTCTCCCACGCGGAGTGTCGCGACCTTGCACAGCGTGCGCTCAATTGCCGCACGGGCGATGAGGTTCGCGCCCTCCTTCCCGATACCGAATCCTAAACCCCTAAAAAACCATGGCCTCATTCTCCAACGCCTTCTCTTACCTTCAAAAGATCGGCAAATGCATGATGCTGCCCGTCTCGGTGCTTCCCGTGGCGGGCATTTTGCTTGGCGTCGGCAGCGCAAACTTCTC
>DASTFP010000206.1:0-5049 GCA_035719865.1 Terrimicrobiaceae bacterium
TCATATCCTCGCCAGGAAGATATCCGACCCTGCCGCCGTCAAGAGGCAGGCGCTGGAGGATCCCGCCTCACTCGTTCGCGAAATCCTTCGCGATCACGGCGGAAAGGCCGCGTTGGATCAAATCGCCGCGGCCCTCGGACCCGAAATCTTCGATTCGGCGAGCTTCAAGAAGTGGTGGGACCTCGCGAAAAGGAAACTAAAGGCCGATGGTCATTTCCAGTTCCCCGCCAGGAAGAGCGAACCCATCGTTCTGCTGGACGCGCCATCGGCGCCCGCCAAAGGCCTCTTCGAGCGGTTTCGCGGCGCACGCCACCTCAAAGATCAGGTCGCCGCGCTGGACCAGATTACGAAAGCCCTCGACGACCTTGCTCATGAAGTCGAGGAGCTTCAAGCGCTCGCCGTCCAAATCGAGGACGCCGCTCACAAGGGCCGTAGGCTGCAATCCGCCCAAGCCATCGAGCTCCTTCTCGCTCGGGACGAAATCCTCGCCCGGCACCAGGCGCTCAAGCCGGGCAAGGACGCTCCGGGAGTCGCCGATATCCTGCGGGGCGAGCAGTCCCGTTTGCCCGAACTCTTCGCCTCGCTGCCCGCATCCAAGCAACGCCGTTCCATCGAGCAATTTTCCGAGGCCTTCGGCGATCGTTGGGTCGAGGTCATCTTGCGCCTCATGCAGAACGTGCCCGCCCGGCTCGTGGTGGAAATCGCGCGCCTCCTGGAGAAGGAAGGAAAAATCGACGACCTTCGCGCAGCCCTGGCTCGCTGGATTAGCGGGCGCTCTGCATCCTCGGAAGTTCTCGGGTGGCTCTGCAAGGAACGCGGCGGTCCGTTACCCGAGCTTTTCGGGGCGGACCTCTTCGGCGCCGTGCTGAGCGCGTTGGAACGCGACCAACTGGCGGAGAAGCGCGCCGCCCGTCTGCATGATCTCCTGCTCGAGGATCGCAGCCTGGTTGGCGACTTGCTCGAGTCCGCCGAGCCCGACCGGGTGCGGGACGCCATGCGCCGGCTCCTCCTTACGCCTGTCTTCGATGACCTTAATAAGCGTTCGCTTCTCGCGCGTATCGTGAAAATTTATCCCGAGATGCAGGGTATGATAAGCGGCGACGCCGGGGAGAGAGAACAAATCCTCACCGTTTCGTGGGCCAGCCTCGAGAAGCGCAAACAGGAGTTTGAGGACCTCGTAAATCGACAGATCCCTCAAAACACCAAAGACATCGCCACGGCCCGTTCCTACGGCGATCTGCGCGAAAACTTTGAGTTCAAGTCGGCCAAGGAACAGCAGCGTGTCTTGATGCGTCGCAGGGCGGAAACGGCACGCGACCTTTCCCGCGCCCGTGGAACCAACTTTGAAAACCCCGATGTGAGCCAAGTCTCGATCGGGACCGTCGTCACTCTGCTGGACTCAAAGGGCGATGAGGAGACCTACGCAATCCTCGGCGCGTGGGACAGTGCGCCGGCCCTGGGGATCGTATCCTACAAGGCGGCTATCGGGCAGGCCCTTCTCGGAAAGCTGCCCGGTGAGAGCGTGGAGCTGCCCACGGAGACGGGAAGCCGAAAAGTCAAAATCGTGCGGATCGAACCCTTCACAGACCTGGCCGGACTCCACCAGAAAGTTCATCCGCTCTCCGAACCCGCGCCGGCCTGACGCGTCGATGATAAATCTGCTTGCAACCGACCGCGCGAAAGAGTTTCTGGAACCCACCACCGAAAATACCCCACAGCCATGTCCGATACCCTCATTACAGCCGTAACAGCCCGCCAGATCATTGACTCTCGCGGCAATCCAACCGTAGAAGCCGACGTCGAACTCGCAGGAGGCGCCTTGGGACGCGCCGCCGTGCCCAGCGGAGCGTCCACCGGAGAACACGAGGCTTGGGAGCTTCGCGATAGCGTTAAGACGATATATCTGGGAAGAGGCGTGACCAAGGCGGTCGCCAACGTTCATAAAATCCTGGCGCCCGAACTCGTGGGAATGGACGCGCTCGACCAAGTCGCCGTCGACAAGGCGATGATCCGTCTTGATGGCACGGAGAACAAGAAAAAGGTGGGCGCAAATGCCATTCTGGCCGTTTCGCTCGCCACGGCCAAGGCAGCGGCCGACCAAGTCAGGGTCCCGCTCTTCAAATATCTCGGAGGTCCGAACGCCAAAGTCCTACCATGTCCGATGATGAATATCGTCAACGGCGGGGCGCACAGCGATGCACCGATCGACTTTCAGGAATTCATGATCGTCCCAAAGGATTTTTCCACGTTCTCCGAGGCGCTGCGGGCCGGCGTCGAGATCTTTCATGCCCTCAAGGGCGAGTTGAAAAAGCGCGGCCTTTCGACCGCGATCGGTGATGAGGGCGGATTCGCCCCGGCGTTCTCTTCCGTGGAGGATGCCCTCGATTCCATTGCCAATGCCGTGAAGGCCGCCGGGTATAAGTTCGGCAAACAGGTCTTCATCGCCCTTGATGCCGCTGCGAGTGAATTTTACGACGCGCCCAAGAAGACCTACGTCTTCAAGAAATCGGATGGATCGAAGCGTTCCGCTGAAGAGATCGTGGACTTCTACAAGAAGCTCTGCGGCAAATACCCGATCATTTCGATCGAAGACGGCTGCTCCGAAAACGACTGGGACGGCTGGAAACTTCTCACGGACGCTCTAGGCGACAAGGTGCAACTGGTCGGCGATGACCTTTTCGTTACCAATGTCTCCTTCCTCCGCAAGGGGATTGAAAAAGGAATCGGAAACTCAATTCTTGTCAAGGTCAACCAGATCGGTTCCCTCACCGAGACGCTCGATGCCATCGAACTCGCGAAGGAAAACAAATACACGGCGGTCATAAGCCACCGTTCCGGCGAGACCGAGGATACCACGATCTCCGATATTGCCGTCGCAACAAACGCGGGCCAAATCAAGACTGGGTCGCTGTGCCGCACCGATCGCGTGGCGAAATATAACCAACTGATCCGCATCGAGGAAGCTCTTGGCGCCGACGCTGTCTACGGAGGCAAGATGCGTTGAGCGATTTCGACACGCGGATCGGACCGGAAGAATAAATCTGGGCCGAAAGCTTCCTCCGTGCTAAGATAACCGAATGAGGTCATTGGCAGAATCGCGGCGGAGAAGCGATCCGTCATTCTGGAATGCCCTTAACCGCGTCCTGCTCGTCTTGGTCATTGCCGGCGGAATCGCCGGCATCGTCCTCTGGTTCTATCCCGAAGTCGTCCGCAGAGATCAAATGGCCCGCGACCTGCTGGGGGACCAACAAGAACTGGCCGCTCTCCAGTCTATGCGCAAACAGCGCGAGCGAGAAGTTTACCTCCTCGAGAACGACAAGGAATACATAGAGATCATCGCCCGCGATAAGCTCGATATGATGAAGGAAGGCGAAACCATTTTCCGGCTCGATCCGGCGAAGGCCGCCAAGCAGGCGCAAAAAACGCAATGATTGACGAACTCGAAACCATCGATACCTCCGCCATCTCCGGGCGCCTCGCCGAGTTGCGGAGGTTTCTTTGACTTTTCCTCTCTCACCCGGCGCCTCGCAGAAGTCGAGGCGCGCATGGCCAAGCCTGAATTCTGGAACAATAAAGAAAGCGCTCAAGCAGACGTCGAAAAAGTTTCCGAACTCCGCGGCAAGATTCAGCCCTTTCTAAGCCTGGAGTCTCGCGCGGCCGACCTTGACGTTCTCAAGGAACTCGCCGCTGAGGAGGCGTCGGAAAACCAGTCCGCCGCCGTCGCGGAGGTCCGCTCCGAATACGATTCCCTCCTGCGCGATCTGGAGAAGTTCGAACTTCAGCAACTGCTCTCCGGCGACTTTGACAAGAGCCCGGCCTTCCTGACAATTCATGCAGGAGCGGGAGGCACCGAATCTTGCGACTGGGCGGACATGCTGTTGCGAATGTACTCGCGGTGGATGGAGCGCAACGAGTTTCAGTCCGAAACGGTGGATATTCAGGTTGGCGACGAGGCCGGCATCAAGTCGGCCACCCTGCGCATCTCGGGCGATCACGCCTACGGCTACCTGAAGAACGAAATCGGCGTTCACCGCCTGGTGCGAATCTCTCCCTTCGATTCGAACAAGAGGCGCCATACATCATTCGCAAGTGTCGATGTGGTTCCCGAGATTGAAGATGCTCCGATTGAAATCAACGAAACCGACCTGAAGATCGACACCTTCCGCTCGGGCGGCAAGGGCGGTCAAAATGTAAACAAGGTCGAGACCGCGGTGCGGATCACTCATGTTCCCTCCGGCATCGTCGTCGCGTGCCAGGCGCAGCGGAGCCAGGGACGCACTCGCGACATGGCCATGAGAATGCTGAAAGCAAAACTTTATCAAGTCGAAGAGGATCGAAAGCGTGCCGAGGTCGAGCGCCAGTACGGTGAAAAGGGAGACATCGCCTGGGGGAACCAGATTCGTTCCTATGTCTTCCAGCCTTATCAAATGGTCAAAGATCTCCGGACTGGCGTCCAAACCAGTGACATTCAAGGCGTCATGGACGGAGCCATCGATCAATTCATCGAAGGCAAGCTCCGCGGGCTCATCTACAAGAAGGGAGCGCAGGACGACCTTGATGCGGATTAAGAAGAACGCCATTGCATCCGCGCGACCCTCTGTCTGATCCGACTGCAACGTAGAGGGCTGTTTCAGGAATACGCCTAGCCCTCTTTGCTGCTTAGCGTTATCCGCCACTCATTCAGGAGCGTTCAATTTAGTTTTGCGTTGACCACGTTCATGCCAATGTTCATCCTCCCTGCCTGCATGGGATACTCGTCCAATCACGCTGGATTTTTACTTGCCTGCCCACTTCCCCCTCACGTAACCCTCGACAACTAGCCCATCAAATCGTTCTATGAAAATCCCCCAAGCACTCAAAACCTACCTCTTTGTTCTCGTAGGAGCCGCCCTCGTTGGGCCGCTGCACGCCGCTGAAAAAGAGCTCAAATCCACAGCTGTAACTGTCGGGGACCTCGGAAACCCCTTCTTCGTTCAGATCGCTCGCGGCGCTGAGACAAAGGCCAAAGAGATAAACCCAAATGTCAAGTTCACCTCTCTTTCGAGCAAC
>DASTFP010000207.1:0-5241 GCA_035719865.1 Terrimicrobiaceae bacterium
GTCGTGGTCGAAAGCATCCAGGACGCGCCGCAGCGCATTCGGAAGACGCTCGGAATCCTTTGCGCCGCACAGGGCTCCCGCGTTTCTCTGCGTCACACCGTGGTGAACGAAGGTGACCAGCCCATCATGCTGGCGGTGTGGGCACTCACCGTGATGCAAGCGGAGGGGTTGGAAATCATTCCGCAGCCGCCTCTCGGCGAGCACCCGCGTGATCTGCTTCCCAATCGGGGCATCGTTCTTTGGGCCTACTCGGACCTTTCCGATCCCAGGCTGACACTCGGCTCCGGGTTCTGGCTTCTCCGGCAGGCCGCCGACTATCCGCCGATCAAGATCGGTCTCGCCCATCGCGAGAGATGGATCGCTTATGTCCTGGGCGAGACGCTCTATCTGAAGACCTTTGAGTACGATCCGACCGCCGCCTATGCCGATGGGGGCTGCAATTTCGAGACGTTCACGGATTCCGAGATGCTCGAAATCGAATCCCTGGGCCCGCTGGTTACCTTGCAGCCCGGGGAATCGACAAACCATCACGAAACCTGGCATCTCTTTCCGTTGACCGAGGAGTTCGTAATCGACTCGGAGGAAGCTCTTGCCGAATGGATCGCACCATTTCTCGAAAAGGCCGGAATTACATGAGGTTTCGCGCCGCCTCTCTTGCCCTCGGCGTGCTGTTCCTTGCCGGGTGCGAAGCGATCGATACGGAACTGGCGTCACGCGCCGCCATGAGGGACGCGATCCGAAACGAGCCGGCTGGCAATTATTTCATCGGGCGCCGAATGTACAAGGTGGACTACCGGGTCTGGGGCTGGGTGCGCGAACCGGGCAAGCCCTGGAGATCGGCGAAGCTCGTGATGATGAACGAGCAAAGAACGCTGGCTCCGGACCGGGCCGGAGGCAAACTCGGAACAGACAATAATTACGAGTACCGGTTGACCGGCTATTTCTCGGGCGATACCGTTTACGAACCTGCAAGCAACGGCTTCTACCCCGAATTTATCCTGCTCGGCGCTCAAGTTCGGTCGACCAACCCGCCAAATATCTACACACTGCGGCGCCAGAACGATCCGAAGGCTCGTATTCTCGACCCCCCTCCGTCTTGAGAAAGCGATCTTCGACCGATCGCTGCATCAGCATCGGGCCGGAAGGTCGACAAGTTTTGGCATCGAACAGGTATCCGCCGGCCCGGTGAGCAGCGTAATGTCCGGCGTCCGGAACGGCGCTCGCGTGAGAAAACCCCCTCAATAGGCTAGACTGGCGCATGAACCGGATCGTCTCCATCCGCGAACTCTCCAAGATATACGGTGCGGGAGAGACCGAAGTGCGCGCTCTGGACAAGGTCAGCCTCGACATCGAGTCCGGAGAATTTCTCGCATTGATGGGCCCATCCGGGTCGGGCAAGTCCACTCTGCTTCACATCATCGCCGGTATCGACCGTCCCACGGAGGGCGAGTGCCAGGTGCAGGGAGTCGACGTTGCGCAGCTCAACGAGTCTGAACTCGCCGATTGGCGGAATCAAAACGTCGGGTTTATTTTCCAGACATTCAATCTCATTCCCGTGTTGACGGCCGCGGAGAATGTCGAACTTCCGCTGCTCTTGACGGGCCTCGCGACAGCGCGACGCAGGGAGATGGTTGCCACCGCGCTCGATCTGGTCGGCCTTTCCGACCGGTCCCGCCATCTGCCGGGGCAGTTGTCCGGCGGCCAGGAGCAGCGTGTCGCTATCGCGCGTGCCATCGTCACCGACCCCAGCCTGATCGTCGCGGACGAACCCACTGGAAACCTCGACGCCCACTCCGCGGAGGGTGTGCTGGAGATCTTGCGCGCTCTGAGCTGCGAAGTGCAAAAGACCGTGATCATGGTCACGCATGACCCGCGCGCCGCGAGCCAGGGAACGCGCTCGCTTCACCTCGAAAAAGGACGCCTCCTGCCGGAGCTGAGAGACCAGCGTTCCGCTCTTTAAAACGATGTCCCTCGGCGGCTTTATTCTCAAGAATGCGTTGCGCAACAAACGGCGCTCGTTCCTGACGGCGGGGAGCGTAGCGATCAGCATGTTCTTGTTCGTAACTCTCCAAGTGGCCCTCAGAGAGATGACCATCCCTCCCGAAGATGTGAGCGCTTCGCTGCGAATCGCCGTCCGCAACAAGATCTCCCTGGCCAACACTTTGCCCGCCCGTCAGCTTCCTGCCATCTCGCGCCTGCCAGGAGTCGCCGTCATCACTCCGTTCACCTTCTTCGGGGGAAAGTTCAAGGATGACGACAGCCTTGGATTCGCGCAATTCGGGGTCGATCCGGAAAAATTCCTGCGACTCTTTGGCGAAGCGAAGATCCCTGCCGATCAGCTCGCGGAGTGGAAGAAAACGCGGGATTCGTGCATCGTCGGGAAAGACACCGCGAAGCGCTACGGCTTGAAGATCGGCGATCGGGTGACCCTTGTCGGAACGATCTTTCCGGTTGATCTCGAACTGAAAATCGCGGGCATTTACGAGGGCACGATCGACGACACCAATATGTGGTTTCACCACAAATACCTCGATGAAGCCATGAACAACTGGGGCAAGGTGGGAATGTGGTGGCTCAAGGCCGAAAATGCCGGGGTGGTGCCCGATCTGCTGCGCCGCATCAATGCGGAGTTCGCGAGCACATCCGCGGAAGTCCGCGCTGAAACCGAGCGCGCCTTCCAGATGAGTTTCGTTTCGATGTGGGGGAACATCAGCCTCTTGATCAACTCGATCTGCACCGTTGTCGTTTTCACCTTGGCGCTGGTAACGGCCAGCACCATGAGCATGGCTATCCGGGAGCGCTTCCGCGAGCTTGCCGTCTTAAAGGCCCTCGGCTTTCGTCGCCGGCAACTTGTCGCCTGCATTCTTGCGGAGAGCCTGGGGCTGGCCCTTGCCGGAGCGCTGATCGGCGTGGGCGGCGCGGCCATTCTCTTCAGCTCCGGAAAGTTCAGTTTTTTTCCCGTTTTCGAACTCACCCCCCGAATCGCCGGCCTCGCTTTTCTGATCGGCGGCCTGCTCGGAGTAATCGCGATGCTCGCCCCGGCGCGATCCGTCTCGCGGATGAGCGTCGTCCAGGGACTCAAGACTCTGGACTAGTGCCATGAAGCTTCCCCTTACCTACAACCTTCGCAGCGTCACGATTCGCTGGCGCTCCACGCTGGCCACCGTGCTCTGCACCGCGCTTGTCGTGGCCGTTTATGTCGTCATCCAATCGCTTGCGGTTGGTCTCGAGAAGTCGAGCGGAAACACCGGCGATCCCCGAAATCTGCTCGTGATACGACGGGGAGCCACCGCGGAATCGACGAGCCAGATCACCCCCGAGCAATACCGCATCATTCGCTACTTCAAGGGCATCGAACGCGATGCGACCGGCATGCCGCTCGCCTCCAGCGATCTCAGCCTCGTCATTAACGTGCCGCGGATGCAAGGCGGCGAGGCGAATGCCATCGTCCGGGGGGTCTCGCCGCTCGGGGCAAAGCTGCGCCCGCAAGTGCGCCTGACAGCAGGGCGTTGGTTCACGCCCGGCAAGCGCGAGGTGATCGTCAGTGAACGCCTGGCCGCGCGCCTCGCCGGAATGCAGATCGGCGAGTCCTTCAAGACCGGGCCGGCGACCCTGACCGTCGTCGGCCAGTTCGATGGGGATCGAAGTGCCTTCGATTCGGAGATCTGGATGGACGTCAACGAAGCGCGCTCAATTTTCGACCGGGAGAATTTCTCCAGCGTGCTCCTTCGGCCCGTGGACGACGCCGCCCGCGAAGAGATCATCCGCCAATTGGACGGCGACAAGCGCTTCAAACTTCGCGGTCTGCCAGAGGAGCTCTACTATCTCGAACAAACCGGCGCCGTGAAGCTGATCAAGATCCTCGGCAACTTCCTCGCAGCAACAATGTCAATCGGCGCGGTTTTCGCGGCGATGAACACAATGTACGCGGCGGTCGGCGCGCGGACGCGCGAAATCGGCACGCTTCGCGTGCTCGGTTACCGAAGAAAGACCATCCTGGCGGGCATTCTCATCGAAGGCGCCTTTCTCGCATTGCTCGGAGGGGCGATCGGCTGCGCGCTCTCCTTCTTCTTCAACGGCTGGAGTGTGGGAACTCTTAGTTTCGAGACGTTTAGCGAATCGGTTTTCGATTTTCGAATCACCCCCAAGCTCGTCGCGCAAGGGCTCGCATTCTCGATAGTAGTCGGCCTGGTTGGAAGCTTGCTCCCGGCGATCCGGGCCGCAAGGCTGCCCGTCATCTCCGCGCTGAAGGCGACGTGACCCTGAGACGAACGAAATATTCGCTTATCTCCACTCTATGAAACGCGACGATCTTGAGAAACTGCATATTCCCGAAAGCCAGCGATCTTCCCGCGGGGTTAACGCCGCCGTTATCTATGGCGCCGCTGCCCTCGCCCTGTTGATCGCCGCTTACTTCGCGTGGCCGCGCGATTCGGATTCCAAGCGGCTGATCGCCCAAACCAAGCCATATCAAGCCGATTCAGGTTCTCCCTCCCCGGCGCACGCCTCGACACCGCCCCCCCAGACTGATGCGCTGCTCACCACGAGCGGCTACATCATCAACCGGGAGCGAATCGAGCTCAGCCCCCGCTTTGTGGGGATCGTCCGGTGGATCGGTGTGAAAAAGGGCGACCCAGTGCGCAAGGGCCAGGTGGTCGTCCTCCTTGACGACTCCGAGCAGCGGGCCCGCCTCGCCGAAGCAGAGGGGAGGCTCGCCCGGGCGCAGGCTTCCGTGGCGATCGCCAAGACGCGATTCGGTCGACTGAAAACGTTGCGCGAGCAGCGCGTGGAGTCCGAGCAGCAGCTCGACGACTCGCTCGCGGAGCTCAACGCCGCGGAAGCCGGCGTAAAGGAAGCCAAGGGCCTGACGGAGCTCGCCAGGTGGCAACTCGAGTGGACCGTCATCCGCTCGCCCATCGATGGTGTCGTTCTCGAAAAGCTCGCTGATGAAAATGAACTGGTATCGCCGCAAAGCTTTGGTGGCGACAAGGGCCCCAGTACGGCGTTGCTTGCCGTGGCAGACCCCAAAGACTTACAGGTCGAAATCGACCTTAACGAGGCGGATCTCTCGAAAGTGTGGCTCACGCAACCGTGCCGCGTAGCGCCCGAAGCATATCCCGACCGCGCCTACGATGGCTATGTGGCCGAGATTGCCCCGGAAGCCAACCGGCAAAAGGGCACACTGCAGGTCAAAGTCCAGGTCAAGAATCCCGACCGCTACCTTGTTCCGGAGCTCAGTGC
>DASTFP010000208.1:0-9465 GCA_035719865.1 Terrimicrobiaceae bacterium
GGGAAAGCTTCTGGCGGATTCGGTCGCGGAGGCATTCGTTTGATCGCCGATCTGGTTTGCACTGGGCGTCCGCTCTTCGCGTACGGCTCGCTCATGTTTCCGGAAATCATCAGATCTGTCATCGGGCGGGTTCCGGAAGGCCGCCCCGCTGTCATCCAAAGCTACCGGCGTCTCGTCGTGGCCGGAGAATCCTTCCCGGGAATGATCAAGGTTGGCGAGAGCGATGAAAGGGTAGAAGGCTTAGTCTACATGGATATCACGAGTGAGGAGTGGAAACGAATCATTGCTTTCGAAGACGAGTTCTACGAACTCACGGAAGTTGCCGTTAGTCGGTTGGGAGAAAACCTCAGCGCTCTTGCATTCGTCGTGCCGCCCGCAAAGAAATCCCTCCTGGCACAGGAGCAGTGGCACCCGGATTACTTTCGGAAGCATCACCTTGGACCGCTTCGTGCCGAAACCAATCGCTGAGAGCTTTCACCAAGCGGAAGCTGTACCGCTTTTCTGATCGCTCCGATCAGCCGGTTCCTCACCTGGCACGGGCAAGTCCGACCAGATCTTGGCGTAAGTGCCAAATCCAATATGCGAGTTCCACTCGTTCTTGCTCAAGTTGCGATTCGCACGCTGCCGGCATTGCTCCCGCCAGCGTTCAGGGTCAAGGTCCCATACCGCCGTGTCGCCAGAATAGCTCCCCGACAATAGCTGCTTGCCATCGCCACGAAAGCTCAACGCCCGAACGACGTCTAAATGCCGCAACAACCGCGGTCCAATCTGACTTGCGGTCGCCACGTCCCAGAGCAGAACCGACCGATCCTCGCTTGCGGAAGCGAGGAGTTTGCCGTCGGGACTGAATGCAGTTTGCAGCACCCTGGCCCGATGACCGACAAGCGAAGGACCACGCGGTTTCCGTCCGGTCACGTCCCATAAGATGAGCGTATTGTCTCCGCTTGCCGTTACCAGCGTTTTGCCGTCCCTGCTGAATGCGACACTCCGGATCGAAGCGTTGTGAAGATCGGGAAATCGCAACTGAACGCCGGATTCCAAGTCCCACATCACAGGAAAGTGCTCGTAGCCTCCGGCTGCCAGCCAGCGCCCATCAGGGCTGAAGTCAGCCGTGTACAATCCGTCAGGAAAAGAACTGAGCGGAGGACCGAGCTTTTCTCCCGTTCCGACGTCCCAAAGGAGCATTTCCCCTTTGGTAGTACCGGTGGCCACTCGCGTTCCGTCGACGTTGAGCGCGGCGATACTAACGGGCAAGGCCGTTTCGAGGCGGCGCTTGAGCGCTGGCGTGCCGTCACCTAGCTCGTGGATAAGCACCGTCCCGTCACGGCTGCTTGTAGCAAGGAAGCGACTATCGCTGCTGAATGCAATCGTGCGAATCTTCTCGAGATGCGCCTCGCTCAGCACGTGCCAAGTTCCGTCCCGACGCCGCAAGACGATGCCGCCCTCGGCGTCTCCAGTAGCTTCCCACAAGCTGTCGGGACTGAAGGCATATGAAAACTGCTCGCGTGCATCGGCGCGGGTCAGTTCTGCGACGTGGCGCGAGGGATCCCAGAGGATGACATTATGATCGACTCCGCCGGAAGCAACTCGCACGGCGCCCGAATCTTGCTGTCGCGCGAATGCCACACATTGAACCCATCCGATATGACCGGTCAACGGCGGACCGATGGTCTCCATCGAGGGGACCTTCCAAAGCCGCAGGGTGCCATCATTTGAAGCGGTCACGAACTGCGTGCCGGCCGGATCGAAGGCGAGGCTGCTAATCCTTCCCTCGTGCAACTTGGGTGGGGTGATGACTGCGCCTGTCTGGAGATCGATCAGGTGCACGGCAGACTCACTCGTTCCCACGGCGAGGAAGAGACCGTCCGGGCTAAATGCGAGCGTATGAACCTTCTCTGCCTTGTCGTGTCCGACAGGGAATAGGTCGGCTCTGAACCAGCCAATTTCTTGTCTCTTCCAGATGCGGATCGCGGGGCCCTCGGCCCTCGTATAACCGGCGGCGAGGATCTCCCCATTCCCGGAGATTGCTGCAGCCCGCACTTCGCTGGGGGCAAACGTGCTGCCTTCGTGCTCGCCCTCGGCTGGTCTGTCCTCAAACAGCGGCTCACGCGTGACGACGTCCCAGACGATTATCCGCCCAGCACCATCGCCAGAAACGAGAAGCAATGAATCGTTGCTGAAGCCCAGACTCCAGACATTTCGATAAATACCCTCGTCCTCGGGGTGAGCATTCGGAAGTTGCAGGAATTCGATTTTGTCGGAATCCCGGTCCTCGAGCACAATTGAGTGGTCTTTGCTGCACACGGCCATCATCTTCCCATCAGGGCTGAAGGCGATGCTGCGTATGGCATCGCTGACGAATTTCTTGGTCACACGCGGGGCCGCGCCGGTTTGAACGTCCCATAAGATCAGCCTGCCGTTGAAATCGCCGGTCGCCAGCAACCTGCCATCTGGACTGAACGCTGCGCTCGAAACAGGGCCGTCATGGCCGTGGTGGAACGCAATCAATCTGGGATTGTGAACAACTGCGGTCAAAAGGCTGCTGGCGACCTCCGGCACGTCGGGTGCAATTTCTGCGGCTTTATAGGCGAGCAGCAGAGCGAGATCGAGTTGCTCGTCGAGCAGGGCGACAGCCCGCGCCGCGAGGCCACGTGCCGCAGCGAGCTTTGCCTGGGCTTGCGCCTCGCGGCGCTGCGCAGCTGCCAAGGCTGCCAATAGGGCGATGAGGAGCACAACTGCCGCTTGGACTAGCGAAACACGCCGCCATCGTCTGGCCCGGCGGCGACCGCGACAAATCTCGAGGAATTCACTCTCAATTTCCGTGAGCTCTTCGGGATGCGCCGTTGCAAGGCGTTCCGCCTCACGCAGCGCCTGCCCATCGAGGCAGAGGGAATCCGGCCGGCCCTGCCGCTGCCATGCGGCAGCAGATTTCTGCAAGAGATTCAAATGGCGCTCGAACCACGCCGCATTGTTTGCGCGGATTGGTTTCAAGAAACGATCGTGGGAGAGCTCCAGCCATGCCGCACCGCGACGATCCTCGCGACGGATCAGATGAACGTTCTCGAGCGCCAGCACCACCTCGGTGCCGAGGCCTTCGATGCCTTCCGGGTCCATAAGCACCTGGCCGCGGATCCCACTTCCGGTAATTAGCCGACGATCGCACCACTCGCGAATATGCCGCTCATTTACCCGGGTCTGCTCCGCGATCTGACGAACACGATCCGCATAGTATTCCGCCAAAGCACTGTCCACGTCACCGGTAACCTCGATTTCCTCCGGTCGAAAGTCGTAATCGTCAGGGGCGAGGTGCTCCCAGAGTCTGTAGCAGACAACCTGAAGCTGAACGGGCTCGACGTAAGGTCCCGGACGTTGCTCGATACCTGAGGGAGTCTGGACTGCGACCGCACGCAGATCATCCACCAGTTTGAGTGCGGCTGCGTCGGTAAAATCGACACCCTGCTCGCGCGCGGGTTCCTGGATTGCCCGCCGGGCGCAATCTGCGGACAAAAGATCAAGACGGAACGTGGATTTCAGCCGCGTTGGGATTGCCCGAAGGTAGGGATCAAGAGCGGCGAAGTAATCTTCGCGCATCGAGAACAGCGCCCAGCGATCGGCATCACGCAAGGCGACCCCCACTTGCTGGAAGAACTCGCGTTTTGCATCCTGGTCAAGAGGGTCGAGGGTCAGAATTTCCTCGAACTGATCGAAGATGAGCACCGTCGCGCCCTTGTTGCGAGCCATCTTCTCACGGTGGTCGAGATAGTCGCCAAACTGCATCCCGCTTAATTGCTCCACCGTTAGCGTTGCCTCCGACGACACACGCGGTTCCAGCGATAGGAGCGCACTCAGGACATATCGATTGGCTCGCCGGTCTTGAACGGCCTGACCTACCCGGATCACCGGCAGGGGCTCGAATTCCTCCCGTTCGAGCGCCGGGATCAATGCGGCCTGGACCAGGGACGTCTTGCCCGCTCCAGAAGGCGAATACAACAGCACGATCCGCTCCGCAATCAGGAGGTCCAGGAGTTCCTCCGACTCACGGTCGCGACCGTAAATACGCTCTCCATAGAGGAAGGCACGGGGACCTACGTAGGGGTTTGTGCGGGCACCAATGGCGGGATGCATGGTTGTGCCTCCATCTGTTTGAGCAGTTCCTTTAGGAAATCTTCCGCGCTCCCCCAGAAAATGCTGATTTGTGTATCCTGGAAGTATCCCTCGAGATAGCGACGCGCGGAGTCAGGATCGATCATCCTGTCACGGGCGGGATCGATCTGGACCGCAACGTGAGCGTATCTCTTTCGCCGGCTGCGCCCCTCCTGGCTCATCACACTACGGAACAGAACGCGAAAGTCCCAATCGCTCATCTGAAAGCCAAGGAAAAGCAGGGCTGTGTTAACCAGGTGCGAACGCACTGTCGCGGGAATGAGGTCGTCGTTGCGCGTTACATCGATAAGGTAGTCGAAATAGTCGTCCTGCGTCAGGACGAGCGAATGGGGTTCATGCAGGCTCCCGAATAAATGATAAACCAGCGGTTCGTCCGCGGTCGGCCTGTAAGCGGGATCGAGTTCCCTGTTTTCGGCCACATAGTCGCCGCGCGGGCAGAGGGCCGCGCGCGGCTTCTTACCAGCGGCAGAGAGGGCGTCCATCAACAGGTTGTCGGGATTCGTCGAGATATATAGCGGCAGATTCAGCCGGGCCAGGACCTCATGGGGCTCCGCGGGTTCCAACTTGCGCCGGATGGCGCCGGCGGCGGAGATCAGCTTACCGAGAGGCGCCTTATGAATTTCGGGCGGCAGCTCATGTCCATAGTGACGAAGCACGCCGACCCTTAACGCTTCGAGGAACTTATCCCTTACGAAGGATTCTTCGCCCTGGTTGACCGCCAGGAACTGCGCAACCAGAGGTAATTCTTCGCACTCCTCTCCCGCCATAGGGTAGCCAAACGTCTCAGCCCACTGCCGCGCAATGTCTCGAAAGGAGCCCGCAAGAGATTCGATGAGCCCCGATCCGAGGATTGGTGTGCAGCGCCCTTGACGGATATTGTTTATGAGCGAATGCCAGCGCTCGAAGTCCGGCTGCCTGCCAGTAAAACCCGGCTCGTACCAGGAGATGCGTCCTTTGCGCAGGCACATGAAGAGCACTGGCATCCACCAGTCGTCCCTTTGCCTCACCGCACCCCGAGCCGCTGCGACCGCGCGGTCGATCTGCCCGTCGCGCCGAACCTCGCGGAAAAACGCGCTCATGAAGGTCGCGGCCGTCTGCATCGTCACGTTTCCCTGCATGGCGACGACCGCGGGAATACCCGCCGCGGCGAGCCTTGGGCCCAGCGCCGCTAGGACTCCTTCATCGCAACCGCATGCATCCCCCGGCCCAGTCGCGCTGTGGCACGAAGCAAGCACGACCAACCGCGGCCTGTGAGCCAACTCGCACAAGCGCGTGACAAGGTCCCTGCCTAACACGATATCCGCGTTGCTATCGGGTCCCTCAAGGTAGAGTCGCGGCTCGCTTTCGATCAACGCCCCGTGGCAAACGAGGTAGAAAATATCAATCCCCTCACGCAGCTGACTGATTACGTTATCCAACGTCGCCGTTCCCGTCGAAGCGAGAATCGTGGCAGGGATCGAGCCCAGCGCCGCCCTGGCCCGCTGTTCTTCTCCCGGCACGTCGATGGGCGGCAACGCCCGGCCGCCGGGCGAATAGCTTTCGATGTTCGCGGGATTGGCGATCACCACGAGAGCGCGCAGCGCGTCGTGAGCGCGCAGCTCCATTAGCCTCCAATCCGGACTGCTAATATAGCGATAGAAGAGAAGCTGCTCGCGCGTAGTCAGCAGCTCAGCCGAGTCCGGATCGCGCAGCACCTCCCAGTGAAGGGCATGCAACTCAGCCGCGCTCGGGTCGATCGCAAGCCGAAATCGGACCGGAACGCCAAGCGCCCGGGAGGTCGTCCAGGCGCTTTCAAATGCTGCCTTAATCTTTTCGTCGCCAAAAAGGCCCCGGCCGAGCAGCAGCCCGTAAGACTCCCAATCCCCGCTCTGTGCCAGCAATTCCTCAAAATCGAACTTTGCTTCTCCCCGAGCCCGCGTCAATTCCGCCTCTGAATCTGTGAGACGGAGCTCCGTGTGGTAGCAATCATTCAATCGCTGAACACTAATATCAACCTCGAGGAAATGTGCCCTGTGATCTTTCACGCGGCTCTTTGCTCTACTTAAATCAGGATAAATCAACGGTTGCGAGAAGGCGAGCCGAATAATATGCTTAGAGAGAGTGCGCCCGCCTACATCTGCCCGCGGAATGACTTGGGCCGGAATCCTTAGCTCCTCTTTCTTCATCTGTTCGGTGAGTTGCCTTCCCAATGAAGCCGGAGTTCTACATTAATGGCATCAACGCACTGACCGGCGATTGGCTCGTTGCGCCAATGAGCGTCGAAGATGCCGCCCGCATCGCCCGAGGTGTGAAAGCAGACCGCTTGGCAGTTTCCTGGCTGAGGGGCGTTTGGCACAGGCTGATCGAGCCGCACCTGGGGCTTCCTCTCGATATCGATCCGCGCGAGGTGGGGAAGGCCGGCTGGGGCATCGTTTTTCACTCCGACGAAGCGCCGGAAGTCAAGGAGGCGCTCATCCCGCTCATCGAGTATCGCCGTTCAAAGGCAGCCGACCATAGTCGAGTTAAGGTGCTCGATTACCGAACCGGCGAAACCCGGCGGGCTTGGCTTGCCCGACATGGCGTTGCCGCCGGCAGCGTGGTCCCGGCAAAGGTCCCCTACTACCTGTTGTTCGTCGGGAGTCCGGAAGCGATTCCCTTCTCTTTCCGACATCAAATCGGGGTCGAATATGCCGTCGGCTCGCTTCACTTCGACACCGCGGCAGACTACGGTGCTTACGCGTCCCGTCTTCTCGCGTCCGAAGGGCAACCACACCCCTCCCGGGAAGCTCTGTTCTTTGGGGTTCGACATCCGTTCGACACAGCCACCCAGCTGAGCGCGGATCGACTGGTGAGACCGCTCACCGAGGGCCTCGCTGAGCGTCACGGCTTTCGCACGCGCGCCCTGCTGGCCGAGCAAGCTACCAAAACTGCCCTCCTGGAATCTCTCCTCTCGACTGGGGCCGCGCCACCGGCCTTCATCTTTACCGCCAGTCACGGCGTCGGGTTTCCTGCTGGTCATCCCCGCCAACGCTCAACTCAAGGCGCACTTCTCTGCCAGGAGTGGCCCGGCTTCGGCATCATGAGCCCAAGGTACTACCTGGCCGCTGCGGATATATTGCCCGGCACCGAACTCCGGGGAGCGATCACCTTCCACTTCGCTTGCTTCAGCGCGGGCACGCCGCCGCACGACCGCTTCCTGCACGAGTCTGGATCGACTCCGCCGGCGCTCGCGGAGAAGCCCTTCCTCGCCGCATTGCCACAGCGCATGCTAGTCGCGGGAGCCTTGGCGTGCATCGGACATGTCGAGCGCGCATGGGGGTATTCAATCGCCCTCCCCGATGCGGGCGTACAATTGCTTCCATTCGAAAACGCCGTTGGTCGCATTCTGGCTGGAGAGCCAGTCGGATACGCACTGAAGGACTTCTTCGAGCGCTACGCCGCACTTTCGGTAACCTTGAGTTCGATGCTGGAAGAAATCAGTTTCGGGAAGCGGATTCCGGAGCACGAGCTTGCCGCGACGTGGATATCTCGTAACGACGCCGAAGGTTATTTGTTGCTCGGAGATCCCGCCTGCCGCTTGACGGTCGGGTCGTCGTAGCACCGAGCATTGGTTTGAGTATCGGCCTGAGCGGAGGACCGCTGGCGGCCGCAAAATTCTTTGCGACCGGGACGACTGTCTGGCTCCAAAAGTGGTCCGCGAAGCAACAGAACGTGTCATCGAAAATCTAGGTTTGCGGGTTCGGCATCGGGAAGCACGCCATGCCGGCGCGAAAGACTCTCGAACCGGCGTATTCCAGACTTTTCTTTGCTGCCAAGATCATAATGAATGCACTCGGTAAGATAGCGGAAGGCGAAATCCGGATCCGGGTGGCTTAGAGCGATCTGTTTGCGGGCGGCGAGACCGCCTGCTTTGACGGAGCGCAAGGTATCAAACACCGTAGGGCCGGTACTTTCCGAAACGGCCCATACGGCAAAGACAAAGGGCAGTGCCGTATGGTTTTGCCAGAGCAATCCGAGATCATGATAATTCCAAGCGGTGCCGTGCATCCTGCGGAAGGCTATCGCCCCATCGCCAATCAGCAGCCGTGCTCCATCCTCCGGGATTGCCTCCCCACCGCAGGCGACCGTTGGACCGCCGGGATAGTATTCAGCCACCAGAACCCGCAGCAGCGCCGAGGAACTGCGCGACGCAGGATCGAGGTATATGGTTCCGCTCTTCGCGAAACTCGTGCGGCTCGCGACGATCACACTATGAACCGCTCCACGGCACGCGATCGCAACGTCGTCAACCACCCGTGCACCGCCAACTCGCAGAACCTCAAATAGAGGCAGTAACGCGACGTCCAGTTGACCCGCGAAAAATTTCCGCGACAACTCGGAGGGAACGTCTGTCTCCAGAAGAGACGGGTTGAGGCCCCAGATCAACGGCTTGGCGTTGAGGTATGGTACCGGGCCGATTCTTAAGCCGGCCAGGGCCGAATGGTAAGAACTCACGCCGCCGCGAGATGCGGCGGTTCAGGCAGTGTCTGCGATATCCGCTCGTAGTAGCTGTTTCGCTGCATGGGGACGCGCCCTGCTTCGCGGATTGCCTTCTCAAGAGCGTGCACCGTTTGCTGCTGCGGCGTGCGTGCTCCGGCCATGTGAAAGATCTTTTCCTCGATGATCGTGCCGTGCAGATCATCAACGCCATAGCTTAGCGAGAGTTGCGCAAGAGGCAGGCCGAGACTGATCCAGTAGGCGGTAATGTGCGGAATGTTATCGAGGAAGATTCGGCTTATCGCCAGATTTCGAACCTCCTCGAAGGCGGTCGCATGGGGAATTCCCTGAAGAACGGGCCGGGCGCCGTCGGGCTCGAACGCGAAGGGAATGAATCCGGTGAAGCCGCCTGTCTCATCCTGCAGTTCTCGCAGGCGGCGCAGATGATCCACTCGGTGCCGGGCATGCTCGATATGCCCGTACAGCATGGTGCACGTGCTGCGTTCTCCCATTTGATGCCAGGTGCGATGCACCTCGGCCCACTCCTCCGCACTCTCCTTGCCACGGCAAATCTTGTCGCGAATCTCGGGATCAAAAATTTCCGCTCCGCCCCCGGTTATCGCCCCGAGCCCGTTTTCCCGAAGAAGCTCCAGCGTTTCCCGAATGGATTTCCTGAAGACGCGTTCGGCGAGATGGCGAACCTCGATGGCGGTGAACGCCTTGATGATAAGCTTTCGGTCGAGCCCGCTGAGCTCGCGAAGCAACTGCAAATACCAGTCGCCCTTCAGCGACGGATGAAGGCCGCCGACCATGTGAATCTCCGTGATTCCCTGCTTCAGCGCTTCG
>DASTFP010000209.1:0-20367 GCA_035719865.1 Terrimicrobiaceae bacterium
ATCGCGATGCTGATCCTTGGGGGATATATCGCCTTCTTTGACTTTATCCTAATCAACGTCGTCGACTTCCTGACGAAATCCTAAGAAATGGCCATCCCTCCAAGAGACCAATGGTATGTGGTGCATGTGCTCTCTGGCTTGGAACAGAAGGTGCAGGATAATTTGCTTCGGCGCATCAAATTGGAGGAGATGTCAGACTACGTTTACGATGTCCTGATCCCCACGGAGCGAGTGCAGGAAATCAAGCGCGGCAAGAAGACGGAGACGACGCGGAAGTTTTTTCCAGGTTACCTGATTGTTAACATGAACCTTCTTGATGAAAACAACCAGCTCGTCGAGAAGACCTGGTACTTCATCAAGGATACGGACGGCGTGATCGGATTCGCGGGAACCAAGGATCGGCCGATTCCCATGCGGAAGAAGGAGGTGGAAAGCCTTCTCGCCCAGGTGAGAGAGCGGGAGGATTTCGTCAAGCCCAAGATAAGTTTCGAGGTTGGCGACAAGGTCAAGGTCGCAGACGGGCCCTTCCAGAACCAAAATGGCGTTGTCGAGGAGATCGATCCCGAGCGCGGCAAACTACGCGTTTCGGTGACGATCTTCGGTCGTGAAACGCCGGTTGACCTCGAGTACTGGCAAGTGGAGCGAGCCTGAGGCGGCCAGGAGGGCCTGGCGACGGATTTCGACTTGCCTTGTGGGCGGAAAAGGCGGTTAAATCGATCATGCTCCCCTTTATTCTTGCCGGTGGCGCTTTTCTCGGGGCGATCGCGCAACCCGATTTCGAGCCCTACAACCATACGCTTCGTGGAGAGCGGATTCTCGCCAAGGAGGTTGTTTGCCGGAATCGTTGGGGAACGCCGATGTTGCCGGACGGAAAGGGAGGTTACAGTGTGATTGCTCCAATTAATCAGGAGTATATTGCCCAAAGTCTTATTCAGCCTCCGATTACGAGCGCTCCGGTGTTTCGCCCGACTGCCCCATCGCCTCCCCAGATCCCCTAGCATCGAAATCGTCTTGGAGACTTTCCCGGCGAACCTCGTTGCAAGGACACAAAAGATGAATGCCTCCGGGCACTATTGCTTTATTCTTTTCCTTGGCGTTCTGCTGGCCTCGTGCGCGCATCGCGAGGCCCCGCCGGTCGCCGACCGGATCCCTTTCGATCAGCGCCTCCGCAGTTTCCAGGCTTTGCACAATGAGGTGCAGATCGAGGGCTTGCGCGCCTACTTCACCAAGGACGCGAGCATTCAGTCACCGCTCACCCCGCGTCCGGCGGGCGTCGAGAAATACCTCAGCGCCCTCAAGGCCGAACCGTATCAGCTCGCGTTTGGCAGGACGGATTTGGTGTATTCGCTTCCGAGCCGCGCCGCAACGCGCAGCGATACTGTGGCCAGAGCTCCAGGACGCTTCGACCTGAAGGAGCGCGTGACCGTCGAATGGCGCGTCGATGGTGGTTATTGGCGCATCGCAAGATTGTCGTTTTCGGACTGGTCGCCAATGGTGGGCACCTGGCGCCGCAGTGGTCAAGGGCGGGAAGGATTAATTGAACTTCGCGTGCTCCCGGATGGAAACTATCTCGTCTTCCTGGCGGGGGATTACTCGGTGCCCGCATTTCGCGGGCGTTATCGGCTGGAGCGTAACAACGTCGCGTTTGTTGATACTTCGGCAAACGACATTCAGCAATTACAGAGCGGCGAGGGCAGCTATCTCTTTGTGCGCACACCCGGAGGAATGGATCTTCGAAAGATCCAGGACGAAAACGCCTGGCGAGCCGAACGCTTTGAAGGTCTCTGGACGGCGGCTAATTGAGAAGACAGCTGAAGATAATCCTGACTGGGGGTAACTTCCCGCCAGACTAAGGGCAGGTAGCTCAGCGGTAGAGCGGCAGTCTTACACACTGTTGGTCGGGGGTTCGATCCCCTCCCTGCCCACCATCGTCCTGCCGGCGGTCTCGATGGACTTCGTTCGGTCGCTCTCTGGCCGCGAGGTTCACGGATCAACCTGGCGGCGAGCTACGGAACATGAGCCCGGCGAGCCTTTCCTCTCATTGGTTGCCCTCCTGCAATTGACATTGCGATTGTTAGCCGGAGAATCACGATATGAGGAGAAGGTCAGCGGCCATCCAGCGGAGGGGGAAGTATTCGCGGGAGGAGGTCGCCAACGCGGCGGTTGAGCTCCGCGAAACAACCGGCGAACCCACCGCGCTGGCCTTCGCATTCGTAACCTCGGACTACGTTCCTCACCTTGAGGAATTCAGCGAAATCGTTCGCGTTGACGGCCACGTCATCGAGTTGGTGGGCGCAACGGGCGCAGGAGTTACGGTTGGCGGCGAGGAAAACGAAGAAGGCGGAGGCTTCGCCTTGCTGGCGCTCGGAGCCGGCGGCGGGGTTTTTGACGTTCGCACCTTCGATCAGGCACGCGTGGAAGAATCCATGGAGCCTGCTTTTTGGCGAAAGCTTTGCGGGATACAGAACCCGGGAGCATGGATTGCTCTCACGAACCCGTTTCGTTTTGACACCGAAAGTTGGCTTGCTGAGTGGAACTCGGCGTGGCCCGACGCGCAGTGTGTCGGCGGACTGGCCTCCGGTCAGAGTGACGGGGAGGGCGTCGCGGTTTTTCATAACGGGGCACTTTTCGATGCGGTGCTGGTCTCGGTGCGCGGCCTGCGCGTGATGTCCATCGTCAGCCAGGGGTGCCGTCCCATTGGCGAGCCGCTCACTGTGACGCGCGCAGAGAGCAACGTTATCTACTCGCTTGGCGCTCGTCCTGCCTACGAGGCGTTGGAATCTGCGTTCGAAGGCCTCAGCGACGGCGAGAAGGCCGGGGCCAAGGGAAATTTGTTCGCCGGGCTCGCGGGGACCGAATACGTGGAGGATTTCAAACCCGGGCATTTCCTAATTCGCAATATCCTCGGGGCGGATCCCAACTCCGGTGCGGTTGCGATAGGAGGGTTTCCCCGGGTTGGCCAGACCGTGCAATATCAGCTCCGCGACAGGAACGCCGCTGATACGGAGTGGCGCGGCGTGCTGCGTGCCGCAGCTGCGGAAGCAGGTCGCGCGCCGCTGGCCTCATTGCTCTTTGCGTGTTCGGGGCGGGGATCTCGTCTGTTTGGAAGGAAGAGTCACGATGCCGGTTTGCTCGAGGAAATCCTTGGCCCACATGCCAGCGCGGGATTCTTTTGCAACGGCGAGATCGGTCCGCTGGGTGGTCGCAGCTACATCCACAGCTACAGCGCGACGGGAGCGCTCCTTTTCGAGGAGGAACAGGTCAAGTAAAGAACCCTCGCGATTCGACCTGCCTGCCCTCCCGCCCGTTATTCTCCCAGCAGGAAATTCGGGCGCGGCGGTTGGCGGCCTCACCGCACTGATCGCAAAGCTCGCGGCAACGCGCCGCTGGCTTCGCTTACGCGTCGTCTTCTTCCTCGCTTTCGGAGCCTTTCCCGGTCTGCCGCTGCATGGATTCGAGCACGTCGGACATATCCTCGACCTCGTCCCAGACCTCCCTGCTCACGAAGATGGGCGCTTTTTGCTGGGTGGCCATGGCGAGGCAATCGCTGGGACGCGAATCCAGTTCAATAATCTTTCGCTGATGAAGTTCGTTCTCGGCAGAAATAATCAGGCGCCCAAAGTATGTCCCGCTCTTGAGGTCATTAACGATGACGCGTTCCACTTTCGCACCCACAGCCGCAAGGATGAGCGCCATGAGATCGTGGGTGAGCGGACGCTCCTTGGCGGTGCCGTTCACGAACATGTTGATCGCACTGCCAACGCTGGGATCGACGTAAATCACGAAAACTTTTTCTTCGTTACCCACGAACACCGCGACGCCTGCATTTGTCGGAATGAGCGCCTTGATCTGCACCTGGACCACATCCTTGCTCATGCGGAGAACGTATCAGCTAACGATGCCCGGGGCAACTGTCCCACCCCCTTGCGCCCGCGCCAGGTAGGACCGCGAAAGGGTTACATAGCGCTCAGCCCATCGGCGAATGCCGGACTGCTCGTCTTCGCTAAGCGTCCTCTTGACGGTGGCTGGAGACCCGATTACGAGCGAGCCTGGGGGAACCTCCATTCCCATCGTCACGGTCGCATTGGCGCCGATGATGCAACGGCGTCCAATTTTCGCCCCATCAAGTATGATCGATCCCATGCCGATGAGCACCTCGTCCCCGATTTCACAGGCGTGCACGATCGCCTTGTGCCCCACGGTTACCCATTCGCCAACGATCGCCGGCAGTTCGTCGGCAACGTGAACAACTGATCCGTCCTGGACGTTGGAATGCGCGCCAATGACGATTGGCGCGATGTCGCCCCGCAACGAGCATCCCGGCCAGATGCTGGCTTCCTCGCCAATGGTCACGTCGCCAGCCACGAAAGCCCCGGGCGCGATAAACGCCGACGTCGCGACTCGCGGTGAACGTCCGAGAAATCCCGCAAT
This sequence comes from Terrimicrobiaceae bacterium, assembly GCA_035719865.1. Taxonomy (GTDB): domain Bacteria; phylum Verrucomicrobiota; class Verrucomicrobiia; order Chthoniobacterales; family Terrimicrobiaceae; genus DASTFP01. Next base: position 4,432 of record DASTFP010000209.1, read on the forward strand.
CTGCTCATCAAATGTCATGCGCGCTTATATATCCTTCCGGGTGTCTGCCTGCAACTCTTGGTGATTCCAGCCTCCGCAGCCGATTAACGATGCGATTTCTTTCTTTGAATGATTGACAGTTTCTGCAAAATCAGGGCATATTTTTCGAGGCTCAGTTACAGTCCCCACCTCTCCTTTCCCATCAAATGAACAAAGTCGAACTCGTCTCCTCTGTCCAAAAAACGCTCGGAAGCAGCAAAGCGGATGCTGAGCGCGCCGTGAATGCCGTGATTGATGGCATCAAGGCCGGCGTCAAAAAGTCCAAGAGCGTTCAACTTGTCGGATTTGGTACTTTTAAGGTAGCTTCCCGCAAAGCCCGCACCGGAGTGAACCCAAAGACCGGCGAGAAGATCAAAATCAAGGCTTCGAAGACCGTTAAGTTCGTCACCGGCAAGTCTTTCAAGGAGCTCGTGTAGGGTTTTCCCCCCCGCACCGAGAAAACCCGTTTCGCTGGAAAGCAAAACGGGTTTTCTCATTTTTAGCTGCTTTTGAACCGGAGAGATTGAATAATGAGTTGATTCCCTATCCCCTATGAAATCTCCCATCAAAATTGCTGTGACTGGCGCGGCTGGCCAGATCGGATATTCCCTGCTCCCACGAATCGCTTCAGGCGGCCTCTTTGGACCGGATCAACCCGTCGAATTGCGTTTGATCGAAATTCCGCCCGCCCTGAAGCCCCTTGAAGGGGTGGTGATGGAATTGCACGATTGTGCGTTTCCGCTGTTGAACGATGTGATTGCCACCGCGGACCTCGGCGAAGGCTTCCGCGGCGTGAACTGGGCGCTGCTTGTCGGAAGCGTGCCTCGAAGAGCCGGCATGGAACGCAAGGACCTCCTTGGCATCAATGGAAGGATTTTTGTCGAGCAAGGACAGGCGATTGCGAGCCACGCAGCATCGGACGTTCGCGTCCTGGTCGTTGGCAACCCCTGCAACACCAATTGCCTCATCGCGATGAACAATGGGAAAGATGTGCCTTCCGATCGTTGGTTCGCCATGACGCGACTCGACGAGAATCGCGCCAAAACACAGCTGGCGCTCAAGTCGGGTTCGCATTGGCGAGATGTGAGCAACGTTGCCATTTGGGGCAATCATTCCAGCACGCTCTATCCGGATTTCTTCAACGCGCGGATCGGCGGAAAGCCCGTCACCGACGTGATCACGGATCGGGAGTGGCTTGAGACGACGTTTATCAAAACCGTGCAACAGCGCGGCGCGGCAATTATTCAGGCGCGCGGACTCTCCTCCGCAAAATCCGCAGCGCACGGCGCCGTTGATTCCGTCAGAACTCTCGTCAACGCGACTACCGGGGACGACTGGCAGAGTGTGGCACTGTGCTCCGAGGGCAGTTATGGCATTGAGAAAGGCTTGATTTGCTCGTTTCCGACGCGGTCCGACGGCGCAAAAATCAGCGTCGTTCAGGACGTGCCCCTCAACGACTTCGCAAAGTCCAAGATCGAGGCGACCGTCAACGAATTGAAGGAGGAGCGGGCGATGGTTGCGGAGTTGCTGCCGCAATAATTGGAATTGAGCCGGGGGCCCGATCTCATCCTGAGAGGTTGTCCTGCAGGGCAGTTCGTCTGACCAGTTCAGCGATTTGACGGATATCGGCCCTTTCAGGCGCTCGGGCCGGGGGTAAGGAAGGGGCTTCAAGCTGCTGGCGCCGAATTTCGCCGCCCTGCCAGATCCACGCCTGCTCGCTGAACGGCCCGACCAATCGCGGATCGCTCCAGGTGTGGATGGAGAGCAATCGAGGATTGATGGCGGCGGCAATGTGCATTGGTCCGCTGTCCACGCTCACCACGAAGGCGGCGGAGCCGACCAGCCATATGATTTGCCGAATTGTCGTTTGGTTCAGCAGGTTGATGGTGTTGGCGGGCAAGCTCTCACGCATCTTTCCCACACCCGCCAGAACGACGTTTATTGGCCGCACGGCGTTACAGAATTCGACGACGTGCGCTTCGGAGAGCGATTTTGCCTCCCCTCGCGCGAAGGGATGAAGGAGAACGAACGGAGCGTGGTCATTCAGTGCCGCATCGCATGGCGTCCCCGCCGGCAACGGAAAGACCGGGTGGGTGACTTTTGGCAAACCGAGGGTCTCCAGGATTCGCAGATACCTCAGCACGGAATGCTCCCCGTGGCGCACAGGGGTTAGGTCATCATAAAGCCATCTTGCCCCTTCGCGCGCGTCGGACAATCCCACGCTTCGCCGGGCGCGGCTGAGGCGAGCCATAAGAGCGCTCCGAAGCAAGCCTTGCAGATCGAGTGCAACCTCGGGGCCGATTTCCTTCAACCGGAGCGCCCAGGGAACGGAGCGAAGCAATCCGGCAATCCCGCGAAACTTCTCGCGGGGAAATGGGATCGTCTTATCGACGACGGGATTTTCCGCCAGGAGCGGTTCCCAGCGCTCGTCGACGAGCCAGGCGATCCTGGTGTCGGGCAGGAACTGCTTCAGCGCGGCAGCACAGGGGATGGCGTGTATGATGTCGCCGAAGGAGCCCGGTTTGATGAGCAGGAGCGTCTTCAGTTGCGTTAAACGCGTGTGCGCGAATACACGGAGCCTTAGCGTCCGACGGCGAGCCGTTCGGCGAGTCTTCGGGGAAGGCCGGCGTCGATGATGCCCTGTTGCGCTGCGGCCAGGTCGTATTCGACGCGGCGGAGTTGCACTTCGTTGCTGCTTGTATCGTAGATACAATAGGCGGCCCGCCAATCTCCATCCCGCGGTTGTCCCACGCTGCCGACATTGATCAGGTACTTCTTGCCCTGTTGCAGAGCGAGAACGTCGAGCGGGAGAATTCGCACGCTACCGTCGCGGATATAGGCCTTGGGAGAGTGCGTATGGCCGATGAAGCAAAGGGAGGTATGCTGGTAGTTGAAGCTGGCCGCCGCATCGAGTTGGTTGAACACGTAGCCCCACTTGTGTGGCGTGTCCAAAGTGGCGTGAACAATCGTAAAATCGCGAACCTGGCGTTGAAGCCGGAGCGAGCACAGCCACTCCTTCTCCTCTTTCGAAAGTTGCTGGCGCGTCCAATTGATGGCTTCCTCAGCCAGCGGGTTGAACCCCTCCTGTTCTCCAGGCATCGAAGCCTGTTCGTCGTGATTGCCCTTGACAACGGGACATTCCAGCTGGCGCACGGCTTCGATACATTCCTTGGGAAAGGCGTTGTAGCCGACGATGTCGCCCATGCAAACATAGTGCGAGCACATGTGTGCCTTGGCGTCGCTCAGGGTGACCTGCAACGCGTGAAAGTTGGCATGGATGTCGCCAAAAATTGCGAAGCGCATGGAGGATTAGTAAATCTTACCGGTCTCTGGAATGTACGCGTTCGCGCTCGGGAACATCCAGTTTCTTTTCAAGTTCCTGCAGTGTGGAGATCAGCGTGGGTTTTCGTGCTTCAGGTCCCTCGTCGTAGATTCTCCTTAAGAGGCTGTAGGCCATACTCTCGCGACCGGGGCATTTTGCGAGTTCGTAGCCCGCGAAGCGCTCGACATAGGGCGGGGCGTTCGGAAGCTGCGAGGCCCGAAGAAAAGCCTCGCCCGCGCCGCAATGATCCTCAAACTTATCGCGAAGCAGAACCGCAAGGCTGCTGTAAAGGAAGGAACTCTCGGGATTGTTCCTGATCCCGCGCTCCAGGAAGTCGCGTCCGAGTTCAAAATACTGCCGTTGGTTTCGAAGGCGCAACGTCTCGCTGGCCTGCGAGGTGTCCCGGAGTGCTGCGGTGCTGGCATTCCAAGCCATGTGCCAGGCTGCCATGTCCCAGTAGAGAGGCGATCGGGGCTGAAGGGTAGTTACGGTGTCGAAGAGGCCTGCCATGCGGCCCCACTCGGTGCGCTCCCAGGCATTGTGGGCCGCGATCCAGAGATACGCGGCAACAGGGGAGCGGAAACCGCTTAAGGCGGCAAGGAACCCGAATTGGCCAACTCGTTCACGGAGTCCGAGATCGAGCGGGGCAGTGCGCAAACGGGCCCGTTCTTGCGCGGCATCAAGGGACTTTTCGAACGGCGCCTTCAGGCTTCCGAACAGTCCGATCAATGCGATGGCGATCGCCTTTCGGATCATAATTCCCGCCCTGCGAATATGAAGGCCGCGACGGCGAAATAGACGGCGACGTAGGTCCATCCCAAGGCGAAAGTCTTGAGAAATACGTTGAGCGGTATGGAGGCTCCTGCAATCACGTCGTCCGCGAGATTGAAGGCCTGGAGATCTGGAAAAAGCAGAGCGATAATGCCGACGGCAACCCGCGTCCACCACGTGATCACGGTGCCCTGCAGCCAGTAGTCGCGCGCAGTGGATTGCAGGTGGCCGATGAAATAAATCGCCATGGCAATCATTATGGTGAACAGCGAGGAGGTCGCGAACGTGGAGATCAGAAGCGTAAGCGACGCGAGCAATGCCGATTTTACAAAGATTACGAGAATGCCGGGTATGAGGCTGGCGTTGAAGGTGGCGGCGCGCACGGCGTGGAGCGCCACGGCCAGTTCCTCCGCGGGCCCCTGCGCAAATTGCCTTCGAGTCTCGACGAGCACAGCGTGCTCACGCAGCCAGAGCACCAGGCAGAAAACGCCGCTCATCAGAAGCGTAAAGAGAAACAGCAGCAGGATAATTCCAGCAAGCTTGCCCAGCAGATAAATGAAACGCGGGACGGGCTTTGAAAGGATGTTGTAGATCGTCCGCTCTTCCAGATCCTTTGGCAGGAAGTTTGCCGTGGCGAGGATTGCAAGCAGCGAGGTGAAAATTGACATGGCACCCAGGCAGACATCCTTGAGCATCTGGAACTCCTCCTGAAAAGTCAGCCGCGCCATGAACACCGAGCTGCCGATCGCGCAGAGGGCGAAGACCAGAATGATATAGAAGATCTTTTGACGGACGAGTTCGGTAAATGTATTCCGGGCGACCGCGGCGATCTGAATAGTCATGACGGCGTTCGAATCCGGATCTGCTTCCGGAAGCGGCCTTTGCCTGGAACGGAAAATCGGGTGCCCACGTTCCTACCATTCAAGGCGGCCGCGATCTGACCTGGTTTGCGGCCGTCCAAAATGCACGCGGGGATCCCGTGGGAGATTGCGAAATCCACCGCCTGAAGTTTCGAACGCATGCCGCCGACCGAGAGTTCGCCCTTATCGGGACGCACGTGCTGAAGCACTTCCGAAACACTGCCGGCCACCGGGATGCGTCGTCCGTTGGAGTCGCTAAGTCCGTCGGAGGAGGTGAGGAGGAGAAGGATGTCGGCATTGACCAGCTGGGCGACTTCAGCGGACAGGCGATCGTTGTCGCCGAGCCGGAGTTCCTCCACGGCGACCGTGTCGTTCTCGTTGATAATGGGCACGATATTGCCGGCGTCGAGGATTCGTTCGATCGTGTTAAATGCATTCTGGCGCCGCATTCTGCTGTCAATATCGTCGTGGGTAAGCAGGAGTTGGGCGACCATCAAGCCATGCCGCCTGAAAGCCGCTGCGTACATGCGCATGAGCTCAGGCTGACCCACGGCAGCGCAGGCCTGCTTGGCGGGAAGATCCTCGGGTCGGCTATCCCGCTTGAGCATATGCACCCCGGCTGCGATCGCAGCGCTGCTGACGATCACGCAGGAGTCTCCCGCGTTGATCAGCTGGGAGATCTCCCCGGCAATGCGGCGAAACACGCTTTGGTGGAGCGCGCGACCGGCGGATCGCGACAGGGTGCCAGTTCCAAATTTGAGGACGATGCGACGCATGGGATAAGGGCGAAATTCTGGGCGTTGACGGCTCAAGGTTCAACGTTCATTGGGCGATGATCGTGGGCGCTTAATACTCCTTGGCGTTTAGGCGTTCGGGCTCAACACGGCTTGCGTTGATCATTTCGAGGAATCCGCTTTCCAGGGCAAGGGATTCCTGCACGCCACGGGCCAGCCGGTAACGCAGGGATTCAAGAACATCAATCCGGCGGAGCAAATCTCTTGTTGGTATCTTTCTTGCAAGGGCGTCGACGACTGGATTCTCGGCCGGCATCCCGTGTTGCGCTCGCAGCGCCGCCCCAATCGCGTCAAAAACGATCTGCAGGATGCGCTCGCGCTCACCCACAGCGCCAGCCTCGACGAGAGCCTTGATCTGCGCAGTTCGCTCCTCGAGCCACGAAGAATCGTCGAGAGCTTGGCCGTAGCGAGTCGTTTCCTTGCGCAGGATGCTCTCGTATTCGGAAGCGATCTTCTCGCGAAGCGAGAGGAGGATGCCCTGGAGCGCTCGCGTGAACCGGAAGGCCTCCGCGACGCCGGGTATCGCGTGATCAACGAGGCATTCCTTCAGGGCCTCGCGTATGGCCATCTCCTCCGCGGCAGGCAGGCGCTTCATCGCCTCCAGGAGTGGGATTTCGATGCAGCGCGAGCGGGCGGTTTCCACGATGGCCTTCGGTCGTGTGCTCAGAAGAAGAATCAGGGAGCCCGGAGGCGGTTCCTCCAGGGTCTTCAAGAACGCGTTGACCGCCTGTGGCTGCAAACGGTCGGCGTCGTGAATGATGGCGACCTTGCTGCTGGCGAGCAGGGGCCGGCGCTGAATCGAATGCTCGAGTTCCCGGATCTGATCGATGACAATCCGCCGCGACTTTGACTCTGGCTGCACCGTGTGCGCATCGGGGTGAGCCAGGGCATTTTCCGGTGAGCATTTCAGCAGGAGCGCTGCCAGGTGGGAGGCGAGCCACGATTTCCCGCTTCCGGGAGGTCCCGTGAGAAGATAGGCGTGCGCCAGCCTGCCCGTCCGCTGAGATTCGCTCAGGTGTTCAAAAGCCGATTCCTTCGAAAATGGCATGGGAACTGAGGGCCGCGCGAATTTCGCTCGCGATCTGGCTCTCGGATTTGGTTGCGTCCAGAAGACGGATTCGATCTCGGTCTCGCGCGGCAAGTTCCAGATAGCCGCGGCGAACTGCCTCATAAAAGGCAGAAGGCAGTTCCTCCATGCGGTCGCGCTTTTCCTTGGAGCGGCTGGCCAGCCTCTCGTAAGCCTGGGCTGAATCCATATCGAGGAGGAAGGTAATATCGGGCAGTCTCGGACCGGCTGCGAAGCGGTTGATGCTCTCAACGATCTCCGGGGCAATATTTCTAGCTACCCCCTGATAGACAGTCGTGGAATCAAGGAATCGGTCCGAGATGACAATTCGACCCGCCTGGAGTGCGGGGAGAATTTCCTGGCGCACGAGCTGAGCCCGGCTTGCGGCGAAGAGAAGAAGCTCGGTTTCGGGCTTCATGGCGCGACCCTCGATCGAATGCTGCAACAGGTGGCGGATCGTTTCCCCGATCGGCGTGCCGCCGGGTTCACGGACCACGACTGGCGTGTTGCCCGCGGCCAACAACGATTCCACGAGCAGGCGAATTTGCGTGCTCTTGCCGCATCCTTCAGATCCCTCGAAGCTGACGAAGAAACCTGTTTGACTGTCTTGGGGCATCACGGAGATCATGAATCTTGATGAGCAAGCGTCCCGTGCAAAGCAGGAAAATCTCTTTTGTCGAAGTCGAGGAAGAAAGCAAAGGCTTCTTCGAGGAGGCGTTGGCCAATCACGAGATCTCCTTCGTCGAACGTCTCGACGCGGTGCCCGGGGATGCGGAGGTGGTGTCTGTATTTATCAGCGAGAGGGTGGACGCCTCGTTCCTGGAATCTCATCCTGACACGCGCCTCATCGCAACTCGCTCGACCGGGTGTGACCACATCGATCTGGACGCCTGCGCCCAACGGGGAGTGACCGTGGCCTACGTCGGCAACTATGGAGAAAACACGGTCGCGGAGCACACCTTCGCGCTGATTCTCGCGCTGTCCCGACGCCTGAGGGATTCGGACAAGGCTGTGCGCACGGGGCGTTTCAGCCGGGAGCGTCTGAGAGGTTTTGACTTGCGAGGCAAGACTCTCGGCGTCGTCGGGGCCGGCCGTGTGGGGCTCCATGTCATTCGCATCGGCATCGGCTTCGGAATGCGCGTAGTCGCCTATGACGCGCAACCGCATCCCTTCTATAGCGAGCTGCTTGATTTCCGTTACGTTTCCTTCGAGGAGTTGATGCGCGAATCCCACGTCATCACTTTGCACGTCCCTCTCAATCCTACGACGCGGCATATGATCAACCGGGAAATGCTTGCGCTCTGCCGTTCTGGGCTTCTCCTCATCAATACGGCTCGCGGGGCGCTGATGGACTCCGGCGCGGTGATCGAGGCTCTGGACGCGGAACGCCTCGCCGGCGTCGGACTCGACGTCCTTGAGGACGAGCGCGTTTTCCGGGGCGGAGCGACCAAAATTCTGGGCGAGAAGATCGCGGAACGTGTGCGCGGTGCTTCCGCGCCGGTTTCCAGGGAGCCCTCACCGCAACGCCTGGCTGAGTTTTCCAAGCTCGTCGCCCACAATCGGCTTCTGAATCGCCCGGAAGTCGTGCTCACCCCGCACGTCGCTTTCAACAGCTATGAAGCGATAGAACGTCTGAGCGAATTGACGGTGGACAATATCAGAAAATACCTGGAGGGTTTGCCTCTTACTCACTGCTGCACATGAACTATTGGCTCGTAAAGCAAGAACCCTCGGCTTACTCGTGGGATGACTTTGTCAAGGACGGCAAGACCGCCTGGACCGGCGTCAGAAATTTCCAGGCACGCAACAATCTGCGGTCCATGAGACTGGGAGACCGGGTTTTCTTCTATCATAGCGTGAAAGACAAATCCGTTATCGGCGAGGCAGAGGTTGTTCGCGAAGCCTACTCGGATCCCACCGCGAAGGAGGGAGATTGGGTCTGTGTGGATCTGAAGCCGATCGGGTCCCTGCCTCATCCTGTGCCCCTGGAGAAGATCAAGGCTGAGAGAAAGCTGGCTGGGTTGGCGCTGGTGCGCAGTCCGCGTCTCAGCGTGATGCCGGTTCTGGAGGATCAATACCGGACGATTCTCGCGCTTGCGAGGGGCTGATTCCGCTGGCGCTCGCCCAAAACAAGGACGATTTTACTGGATGATCACCTATCGGCGTGCGGGAGTCGCATCAACGTTCTCTCCGACGTTTGAGGCCGTCATTGCCGAGGCCTGTTCTTTCGCCCGGCATTGCGGCGCGGAGCTGGAGATTGTGCATGCGGCAGCATTCGATGCCGAAAAGGAGAAGCGCTTTCTTGAGGCGATCGGCCGGGCCGCGGCGATACGCTGGGTCGAAACATCGCCTGCTGCTCAGGCGATTATCTCGGCAGCGCACCACTACGATTATGAGCTTCTCATTGCCGGCGCGCTCCAGTACGAGGATGCTGACAGGCCATTTACCAGCAGCGTGGCCCGCGAGCTGATGCGAGAAGCGCCCTGTGATCTTTTGCTGGTCCCGAGGCCGCTCGAATCTCCTGACGTCTTGCGTCGCGTTGTCTTTGCCTTCGAACCGGGCGAGGACGTGGCAGTGTTCCTGCAACATTTCGTCAAGCTCCTGCGACCCGAGCACGTCACGATTGCCGCAACCGAGACTCCGTTTGCGGCTGCGATTGCCGCCTCGCGAGGAGAGGAACCCCGGGACGTCGATGCCTGGCTGGGAGAGATTGGCGAACAGGTATCCGGAGGCGAGACGGAGATCGAGACGCGCATCGTGCGGTCGAACACCGGTTACGCCTTGTGTGACGTGATCGAAGGCCTCGAGGCGGATCTGCTTGTCGTGAGGGCCCTTCCCGAGGAGCAAGGAGGTACGCTGCCCCTTCACGTGGATTGGCTCTATCAGGTAATCCCGACGCGCTTGCTGGTAGCGAAACCTAACGGACAAAACCGGAAATAGACCAGCAACAGGAGTTTCTCCGCGTTGGAAAGGCGATAGCGTTTCTGAAAGACGCGGAATCCGTCGGCTTGCATGCGGGAGAGGATTTTTTCGTAGATCGCGCGCATGAATTCGGCGGGTCGGAGCGCCACGGCATCGTCTGCCGGCAGAGCGCTCTTTGCTTCCACAAAAAGGGCACGAGTCCGCGCCGCCTCAAAACGCATGAGAGCACCGAAACTGTCGCCCGTAGCGCCACTCAGGAGGTCAGCTTCGGTGACACCGAACTTCCGAAGATCCTCAAGCGGAAGATAAATGCGTCCCACCGCGGAGTCCTCCGCTACGTCGCGGAGAATATTGGTCATCTGCAGCGCGTGGCCGAGAAGTTCGGCGTAGGCTTTGCTTCGTGGATTTCTGCAACCAAAAATTTCGATGCTGACCAGCCCGACCGCGCAAGCCACGCGCCAGCAATAGGCGCGCAATTGTTCATAGGTTTGATATCGGGTCGGCTCGATGTCCATCTTGACCCCGAGAACGATCTCCTGGAGGAGTCCTCGGTCGATCTTGTGCCGGGCAAGCACTTGGGCGAGAGCCGGCGGCAGGTTCTCTCCGGTGTTGAGAGCGATTTGCCAGAGGTCAAGCAAATCGCGCTTCGCCGATACGGAGCGCCCCGGCTCATCGGCGATGTCGTCGACGGCGCGGCAAAAGTCGTAAAAGACCAGGGCGTCCCTCTTGCGGTCAGGCGGCAGACAACCCAGTGCAAAGGCGAGGTTGGATTTGCGTGCGCCCGCGGGGGAGGCAAGCTGAAGGGTATGGCCGTTCACAGAAATTCGTCCGAGGCGATCCGCCCGTCGCGTATTTGGAGAAGGCGTTGTGCCCTTGCGCCGGCGTGGTCATTTTCTTCCGCCCAAAGCACGCAAAGTCCCAGTTCCCTGGCGGTTCGCGTGGCAAGTTCAAAAAGCTGCTCGCCGCCTCGCGGCGATAAGGCGATGAGAATCCTGGGGCGATGAACGAGAGCGCGCGCGAAGGCAGCGCGCTGCTGGGTCGAGGTGGCCAGGCTGCCGGCAAGCTGATTCTCGCGATGCGCGATTCCGCAGAAATCGAGCGCTTCCATGGTTCGCTCGCGAGCGGCCTCGGTATCTAGGCCGCAGATGCGAAACAGAGGCATCGCGACATTCTCGGCCAGCGAGAAGGACGGCAGCAGGCAGGGGTTGGGAAAAAGAAAGCCAAACGTTCGGGCGCGGAGGCGCTGAAGGTCTTCATCGGCAAGGTCGGTGACGCCTTGCCCAGCCACGCGCACGACGCCCGAGTCGGCGGACTCCAGCAGACCAAGAACACTCAGAAGGAGTCCTCGCCCCGGAGCATCCGGACCATCGAACTCGCAAACCATCCCTGCATCGAACGAGGCGCTGACCTGCTCGATCGACGCCGATTGTCCGGTCTCATTCCAGTTCTCACGATGGCAAGAGATCTCCTTGCAGGAAAGAACCGGATTCATTCTCAGAATTGAATACTGTGCGCGCTATCCACGCACGATTTGTAGAAGCACACGAAGGCCGCGAGGATCCAACCCACAGAGCAGGCGCTGAGGATCTGGAAGAGGATGGCCCACGAATACCGCCACAGGTCGACCACCAGCCAGGCGCTACCGGCCTGTTGCAATGCCTGAAGCAGAAAGAACAACGCCAGCGCCGCCAGAAGAAAAACAAGGAAACGGAACGCATGCCGCTTCAGAAACCGCCCGTGCTCGAGAATCGCGCCGCGCAGGGAATCGTTATGAAGCGTGAGGCGGATCTGAACAGTTGCCAGGGCAAGCATGATGCCTGCCAGCGCCGGCCGAGCAAGAGCCTCGGCTACCGCGAAAGTGCTCCAGCTGGCAGGGTCGCCCGTGACCCAGGCCTCAGCGAAGAGCGGGAGGTGGATCAGAGCAAACGTTCCAAGAATGATCACTGCGGCCCATTTGAGCACGAATCCCATCCGGCGCACGGCAAAATGAAGAATAAGCTTGCGGCGAAAGTTGAGCCCTCGCACCCATCCGTAAGCGATCAGGACGAGATACACCTGAAAGCAAGTTCCGAGCAGATATTCGAAGGCAAATGATAACGCATTGGTGATGCTTGAGATGAGGACCAGTTCACGGGTGGAAAGAATCTGGGCCATCTCCGGAAGAAGGATGAGGGTGATGGGTTTGATCACCGAGGCAAGAGCGCATGAGGCAATCGCGATCAGAAACAACCACGCCCAGCTTCCAAATTGCTTCGAGAGCACATAGGCCAGCTCGCCGGTCAGCCCGCGGTAGTTCGTGAGAAAGAGGACCCCGCAGAAAACTGACAGAGGAAACGTCGCGACCAGGCAGTTGAGAGCCGCCGCCAGCCACTCGGAGGCGGGCAGCATCGCCGCGAGGGCAATCTGGACGGGCTCGGGCGGCACTTTGCCAAGAATCGGACTAGTGTCCGGGATTCGCCCGATTCTCAAATGCAGCAGAAGCAAATCGCCGATCTGAAAAAGGCCGTAGGCCAGCGTGAGGCCGGCAGGGAGCTTCCAAAGAACGGGGTGACGACCAATGCATCTCCAGCCATTGGCATAAGCGTTGCGGACTGAGGGCAGGCAAAGAGCCAGCCCCCATGCGGCGACGACCGGCAGAATGAGCCACTTGGTTTCCGAAGGCACGGCGTAACATGAGCCAGAAATTTTCGCTGGGAACGAGTCTTTCCACCGTTGAGAGTTCTCGGGGATGACATTGGCGAACAAAATCACGATCGCGCGAATTTTGCTGATTCCGGTCTTTGTGCTTTTTGCCGTCTACTATGGAAGGAGCGTTGAGCAGGGGCGGCCGGAGGAATGGCAGCGCTGGGCCGCGGTCATCGTCTTTCTCGTCGCCGCCGTGACCGATTGCCTGGATGGATGGGTGGCGCGCAGGTTCGGTCAACGAAGCCCGCTCGGCGCGGTTCTCGATCCGATCGCAGACAAGGGTTTGCTCTTGAGCGCGATCATCACGCTGAGCTTGAGCAAATGGACTTATGCGTTCCCGCTTTGGTTCCCGGTCTTGGTGATTGCGCGCGACGCGGTGATCGTGACGGGCTGCGTCATCTTGAAGCATCTCAACGGCCACCTCGAAGTCCAGCCCAGCTCGTGGGGCAAGGCGGCTTCCGCCTTGCAAATGGTTGCGGTCGCGTGGGTGATGCTGCAATTGCCCTACCATCTTTTTTCGGTGTATGCCGCCGGGCTTTTGACGTTTGTGAGCGGCGTGGGCTACTTGATTGACGGGCTCGGTCAACTCCGGCATCACGATGCTCCCAATGCGTAGCGTCGCGATCGTTGGTCGGCCTAACGTCGGGAAGTCCGCACTCTTTAATCGCCTGGCCGGTCGCAAGATCTCGATCGTTCACGATCAACCCGGTGTGACCCGGGATCGCCTTACCGCGATCTGTCGCCTCGGCTCGGCTCCCTTTGAAATCGTCGATACGGGCGGAATTGGTTTTGAGCCCGATCCTGACTTTTCAGGGCTCGCTCAGGAGGCTGCGCGGGCCGCTATTGAAGGATCCGACCTGTTGCTCTTCGTCGTCGATGGCCAGGCTGGTGCCACACCGCTGGATCTTGAACTTGCCGAGCGGCTTCGCCGGTCGGCGCGCCCGACGATCCTTGTCGTCAACAAGGTGGACGTCCCCGAGCACGAAGGATTTCCGGCCGATTTTGCGCGCATGGGGTTCTCGCAGACCTTGGGCGTCAGCGCGGCGCATGGCCGGGGAATACTCGATCTCGTTGAGGCCATCGAGGCTCTTCTGCCGCCGGCGAGCGACGAAGACACTTCCCCGGAGTCGCCCCGACTGGCCTTCATCGGGAGGCCAAACGTCGGGAAATCATCTCTGGTCAATGCGATCCTTGGCGACCGCCGCACGATCGTCAGCCACATTCCCGGAACGACAAGGGATGCTGTCGACATCGCCTGCGAGCGGGAAGGTCGGCGGTTCATCCTCTGCGATACCGCGGGAATCCGCCATCGATCCAAACATGACACGTCTGTCGAAGTCTTCAGCGTGATGCGGGCAGAAAACGCGATCAGGCGGGCGAATCTCTGCGTTCTTGTCATCGACGCGACGAGCGGAGTGACTGCGCAAGACAAGAAAATTGCGGGCTTGATCCAGAAGGCGTGCAAGGCCGCTCTCGTGGCGCTCAACAAGTGGGACCTGATTTCCTCACCACCGCAATCCGATTCAGAGCTTTTGATCGAGCACGTGGAGCGCGTTCGCCAGGATCTGTTTTTTCTCGACTACGCGCCGGTGGTAGCCCTCTCGGCAAGGACTGGCTTGAACGTGCGCAGGCTCTTTACCACGATCGAGAAGGTCGGCCAGCATTCGACGCGCCGGGCAGGCACGGGCGAGCTGAACCGGCTGTTGCGCGGTATCATGGAGCGGCAACCTCCTCCTCTGCGCGGCAACCGGCGACTCAAATTGCTCTACGCCACCCAGCTTGTGCCGCAGAGTCGGAGCCCGTTTCAAGCCCCGGAGTTCCTCCTGTTCGTCAATGACCCGCGACTCCTGCCTGAAAGCTACGCGAGTTTTCTGCGGGCGCGCCTGCGCGAGAAGTGGGGCTATCCGGGCCTGCCGATCCTGTTGACTCAACGTGGACGTCAAAAGCGAATGGCGCCCGCCTGAGTCTACTGCGCTGACTGCTGCAGCATTACTGTCCCGATGTTAATTGCGACATTGATGCCGATACTCAGGATCACGGCGACAATGGCGATCCAAACGGCATAAGGCTGCGGTTTGAAATATCCCGCGCGATTTCGAAAATACATGAACAGCGGATAACAAATGGCCCCGCAGCAGATGAGACCAAGCATAAACAGAACCGGGTGAATCTTGCTGTAGTCGGACGGCTGAAGGCGACCTTCGGCCACAGCCTTGCGCGCGGCGTTAAATTCGAGAACGTGGAGAACAATAAGGGCGACGTAAATAGCCACACCGGCGAGAGGAACCAAAATGCCCAGGATGCCCCAGCACAACAGATCGCCATAGTCCGGCAGAGCAGCCGACGATTTGCTGGGGAGGGTCGCTGGCGACTGGGAATCCAAGCCTGGTGGCGGAGCCGCTGGTGGCAGTGGCGGGGCAGCCGAAAGGCCGCCCGGTTCCTTTAGGACGCTCGAGAGCTTCACCCAGTTTGTCATGCCCTGCTGCCATACAAGTGTATCCCCGGCAAGCTGCCCCTCTGAATGCAGGCGCTCAATCTCAGAAAAATCTACCGGGCCAATCTGCTGGCCGTCCTTCGCGTAAAACCAGTTCATGCGTTCGGGCGTGTAGCCTTTAAGAGTTTCCGATGTCGAGCGGAAATCATCGAGGCGGGGCGGAAAAGCGCTCCTGGATCACGCGCGCGAATGGGTTGCTCAGGTCAACAAGCTCCGGCTTCGGACCTTTGAGGGCGTCGACAAGATGGATAAACCAATAGAGGCAAAGAAGTGCGACCAGAAGGGGAAGGAGCGCCCGGAGCCGCCCAAAAAGCAAATTCCAATCGGCTGCGCGACCACGGAATGCCTCCCATACAAGCACCAGCACGATCGCCGCAATCGCCACGACCGCGGGCAAAGCGGCTGGGTTGAGGTAGAGCGCGCGAGAGAAGTCGCCCCTCAGCACGGCCTGAGCCGCCCGGGTGCCGCCGCAAAGCGGACACGGAAGACCCGTGGCGCTCCTGAAGACGCAAACGGAAAGATTGGGAAAACCTGGGACCGGCGCAATGGGAAGGAAGGCCGCACCGCCCAGCAGCGCGATGATCATCGCGGCGGCAGTTGCTCGAAATCTTCGCTGATCGAGCCGTAGCGGCGGCCTGCTCACATGCTTCTTAGAGCCGGGTGGCTCTTCTTCGCTCTCCAGGGTGTTCAAGATGCTGCGGGGTAAATGGTCCTTCTCTGACTAGCCGCGTTGCCCCCGAAAAGCGAATCCGTTCTTCCTGGCGGCCATCGTGGTTGCCCCGTTTCTATCTGCGCAATTCGCGAATTGCGGGGTGGATCACCAACGTGATCTCTCCTTTGGTCTGGCAGGTCTTGTAGTGGGCAAGGAGTTCGGCCGGGCTGCCGCGCCGGTATTCTTCGAACTTCTTGGTCAATTCGCGAGCGACGCACACTTCCGCGTCCGGAGCAATCTCCGAAAGCACCTCCAGAGTCTTCACCAGACGATGCGGAGACTCAAAGAAGAC
>DASTFP010000210.1:0-2564 GCA_035719865.1 Terrimicrobiaceae bacterium
ATCGTAGAACCAAGAGAAAACGAGCCCGATGACCACTTGGGACAGGACGAAAGGAAAAAAGAACAGCGATTTTACGAGCCGCATTCCGGGGAGCTGCTGGTTGAGAAAAATCGCTATCGCCACTCCGCCAACTGGTCCAAGCAAAAAGAGAACCAGCCAGTAGACATTGTTTCGAAGAGACGTCCAAAATTGCTCATCCTGAAAAAGCTGCTCATAGTTGGCGAGACCGATGAATTGCTTGTCGGGAGTGATCCCATCCCATTCGAAGAGACTGAGCCAAAAGGACTGAAAGATTGGGATCACCACATAAATGGCGAAGATGATCGCCGCCGGTGCGATGAAGAGCCACGGCGCAAGATCATGACGGCCGACTCGGCGCCGTTTCTTCGGCCGAACAACTTCCGGCAGACTGGTCGCGCTTTGCGAATTCACGTAATCTTAGGAGATTGGAAAAGGCATTGCGAACTGCGGGCGCTCTGTTTGGACTGCCCTTTTTGCCTACTTACTGTGCCGTCTTTTTTTCCTTGAAAATTCGCTGTTCGACCTTATCGAGCCGTTTCAAAATCTGGTCGATCCGGTCTGGAACAGACATGAATTCCTGAAAGCCTTTCATGCCCTCGGTCGCCATTTCAGGATCCGTGTCGCGATCATAGTATTGCGCCGCCTTGGCGTTCTTCAAAAGTTCGATGCCTGCCAGGAAAAGGGGATCCTCAGGCGGCTTGGCGTTCACGTTGCAAGGCAAGGAGGCAAGCCCGACGGCCATCTTTTCTTGAACTGCAGGAGTGGCAATAAATTCCAGAAACTTGCGCGCACCCGCTTTGTTTTTGGCTTTCGCCGGAATATGCATACTGTCAACCGGAGCATCTTCCCCGGCAGGAACGTCCGCCTTGATCGTTGGGAATGGAAAAAAGCCTATTTTGTCCTTCATATCCGCCGGGACCGCTTGCCCGAGGAAACTTCCGATTAGAATCATCGCGGCCTTGCCCTGCAGGAGGAAGGAAAGGCTCTCTTGCCAAGTATAGGTGCTGTTATTTGGCAGGTAGAATTTGCCGTCCACTAATTCCTTCCACTTTGCGAAGACTTCCTTGACCCTTTCATCCGTGTAGGGGACCTTCCCGTCCATGAGCTCCATGTGAAAATCATATCCGTTGATGCGCATGTTCAGAATGTCAAACCAACCAGCTGGGGTCCAAACGTCTTTCGTGCCGATTGTAAAAGGGATTATCCCATTTTCCTTGAGTTTGTTTGCCGCCGCGATGAATTCCTCCCAGGTCTTGGGAACGGCTATGCCTAGTTTCTCGAAAATGTCCTTGCGATAGAAAAGACCCCAGAACGAGTACGTTGTCGGAATACCCCACTGTTTTCCGTCGACGGTCATGGCCGAAAGTGTCGTCTTGAATTCCTCGTCCCACTTGTTCTTCGACCAGAGGTCCGAGACGTCGTCGAACAGGCCTCGATCGACAAAAGCCTTCATGCGATTGCCCGAAAACCAAAAGACAATGTCCGGCGGTTCAGTCGTAAGCCAGTTTCGAATCGCCGTCTTGTAGCCTTCGTGATCGGTCGTATTGAATACAACCTCCAAGTCGGGGTTTTGCTTCTTGAACTCTTCGACGAGCTCAGTGAAAAGCGCTTTCCCAGCCGGATTGGACTGGTTTGAGTTGATGACCAGCTTATCGGCCGCCCGAACGGTGACCGCAGTTAAAAGTGTAAGCGTTGCGAGAAAGACAAGTGTTTTCTTCATCATTGGTTTGGGGGAGTTGACTTCTTCTGGGAAGGCTGGAAAGCGATTTCAAGGATCGCTGTGCGCGAATGACCATGCCGAGCTCGCCAATTCGAGCCGCCGCGACAAGCCTGACTCGCCGGAAGCGGCTCGTCGGCATGCAAATCTCCGCGCTCCTCGAATTATTTCCTGCATCTTGCTTGACTTCGTTTCGATTCTCCACCAATCGTCGCACTCTGGGAAGAAAAAAAAGAGATCTGTCAATGATTTCGCGTCTTCTTAATAACATCGCCCCCTTTAGTAGTAGTCGCAATCGCTTATGGCAGCTTTAACCCTGCGAAAGGTCGTTAAACGATTCGGTCACGTTGAGATCATCCACGGCGTTGATCTAGATATTCTGGACGGAGAATTCGTCGTGTTTGTGGGTCCCTCTGGTTGCGGCAAATCGACCCTCCTTCGGATGATAGCGGGTCTCGAGGAATTGACGGATGGCGAGCTTCGGATCGGCGATCGAGTTGTCAACGACGTGGAGCCAGCGGCACGGGGCGTCGCGATGGTTTTTCAGACCTACGCGCTTTACCCGCACATGACAGTCGGAGAGAACATGAGCTTCGGATTGCGCATGTCCGGCCTCGCAAAGCCAGAGATCAAAAAGCGAGTCGACCGCGCGGCCGATATTCTGCATTTGACGCCGCTGCTTAGTCGTCGCCCGGCACAGCTCTCGGGTGGCCAGCGTCAGCGGGTGGCGATCGGCCGGGCGATCGTGCGAGAGCCGAAAGTCTTTCTATTTGACGAACCGCTCTCCAACCTTGACGCGGAATTGCGCGTCCAGATGCGGATCGAA
>DASTFP010000211.1:0-2836 GCA_035719865.1 Terrimicrobiaceae bacterium
AGTTTTCGGCAAGATCAGCCGCCCGAACGACTTGTTGATACCATTCGGGAAAATCCTCCTGACGCGTTGGAGAGATGGCGTTTTGCTCGGGCATGGAAAGCGGGCAGAGATTCAGCATGAACGGTGCGCCGCACGCAATTAAAAACGGAATCGCATTCGCGTTGAAACTATCTCGAAGTCACAGCGGCGATTCCGCTCTTGCACCAAGCAAAAGCAAAGCTCGCTATCCCCGACTCCCGATCGGCAGAATCGCTCGAGAGACGAAGTCCTGCCAATTCTTGTCGCATGTGCGACTAGGTTTGGCTTGCTCGCGCAGGTGTTACGCCGAGACCAAAAAAAACGAAAACCCTGCGCTGCCTGATGTCGCCGAGCACTGCCGGTTTATTCGGCGTTCGGCGTGTCTATATCCCGGATCAAGCTCCGCGGTTCAAAGGCTTTGCAGGAGCCGTCTAAAGAATGCCGCGCCGGCTTCGAGATCGGTGACGGATATCCATTCATCGGCTGTGTGGGCCCGCTCAATTGAACCCGGGCCAAGTGCGACAGCCGGCGTGCCCGCGGCGGCAAATATTGCGGCATCGCAAAACCATGGCGCACCTGTGCAGCGCGCACCGCAGGCTTCCAGCATGCCGATCATCGGATGGGCCGGGTCCGTCTTCAGCGGACCGGCGGTCTTTAGGCGCTCAATTTCAAGACCGCTGCAACTCTTTGCCAGAGAATCCAATATTGCCGCGAGGTCCTGGCCCGGAATGGTTCGGATGTCCAGGAGCACGTCGCAAGCGTCCGGGACGATGTTGATCTTAGTTCCGCCGTGGATCGTACCAATGTTGAACGAGGGCGCCCCCAGAGTCTGATCGATTCGGGAGCTGAAATCCGTCTGGAGTTCGCGGCGCAAGATCTCGAGGGCCTCCACCATTATCTCGATTGCATTTTCGCCATTCTGCGGGGTGGATGCGTGCGCGGCCCGACCACGTGCGCGAAGCGCCAGCCATGCGGCGCCCTTGTGGGCATTTACGATCTGCAACCGCGTCGGCTCACCGACGATTGCGAAATCAAACCTCTCCCTTGCGGAAAGCGTTTTGGCGCCCTCCTGCCCCGCTTCCTCGCCCATCAGCCCGGCAAACCAGATCTCGCGGGAGAGACTTGGCATAATGTCAGAGGATTCCCGAAGGGCGATAAGCATTGCGGCCATCGAGCCTTTGGTGTCCGATGCGCCGCGCCCCCACACCTTGCCCTCGCTGAGGTCGGCCGCAAAGGGATCGATGGTCATTCCGGCAACGCTCACCGTGTCGGTGTGAGGCGCAAAGAGCAGGCGTGGCTTTCCCTTTCCCTGAGATGGAAAGCGGCCTACAACGTTGGGCCGGCCAGGCACTATCTCCTCGATGCTTGCCTCGGCGCCGCACCCTTGGAGAAAGTCGGCGACAAAGCTGGCACATTCCCTTTCACCTGTGCGAGTGGTACCGGGATCGCCGTCGGGGTTGACGCTCGGAATTCGAATCAACTCTCGGAGCAGATCTGTGGCAGTCACCGTTTCTTTTGCTTGAGATACCAGTCTATGAACTTCGGGATACCATCGGAGATTTTGACCTTCGGGTGATAGCCAAGCGACGCGCGAGCCTTGTCAATGTTGGCGCAAGTCAAAGGCATGTCACCCTGCTGCTCGGGAAGATGCTCGATGATCGCGCTTTTTCCAAGGGCGTTCTCGATGGAAGCAATGAGCTCGGAAAGCGTCGTCGTCTGATTTTCACCCAGATTGAAGATCTCAAATGGCGTCCTGCGATACTTGAGGGCGCCGACCACTCCCTGGACGATATCATCCACGTAGGTATAGTCGCGGCGCGTCGAGCCGTCGCCGTACTGCTGAACCGGCTGCCCGTGGAAGATGCGGTCGGTAAACTTATGAATGGCGAGGTCCGGACGCTGGGCGGGTCCGTAAACGGTAAAAAACCTCAATACGACCACAGAAAGGCCGTAGAGGTGGGAATAATTTCCGCAGAGATGCTCGGCTGCAAGTTTGGTAGCGGCATAGGGGCTTAAAGTCTGCGGGATCGCGAGATCCTCCGAAAATGGCACCTTGTTCGCGAGACCATAGACTGAGGAGCTCGAGGCCAGCACAAACTGGCTCACCTCCCCCGCGCGCGCGGCTTCCAAAAGGTTGTAGGTGCCAATGACATTCGTTTCGATGTAGGCGCGCGGATTCAGCACCGAGGGTCGCACACCGGCGCGTGCGGCGATGTGAACGATCGCTTCATATTTTCCGCGGACCACGACCTCCTTCGTCTTGGCGGCATCGCGGATGTCGCCCTCGATCAGCTCGGCATTGCCGTCGAAAGCTCTGACATTCGCCCTCTTGATCGCAGGATCATAAAAATCATTGAAATCGTCGAGGGCGGCGACAGCGTTCCCCGCCTGCAACAGCGCGCGAACAACATGGGAACCGATGAAGCCGGCACCGCCGGTGACAAGAATCTTCATCGGTCAAAGCTAATTGGCCTGCGGAAAAGGCGACAAGGAATTTCCATCTTCGCCGGACCATTCCCTCCGCCGCAACCAGATATCCACCGGCCACAGCAGCAGCGCAGCGGCCAGCAGCCATGGGGCCAGCTCGTTTCGAGTGGTCGCCGGATGAAGACCTGGTCGCAGAACTTCTTCCGGCTTCACGTCGAACCTACCCCCAGTCAAGGCAGAGAGTTCCTTCAAGAGCGGTGTCCCATCCTTCATTACCTGGAACTCGGCGGGATAATCCGGCGTCCACGCCTGAGAGACTGGGCGCCCTGCCTCATCGCTTACCGCGACGACAGCGCCCCCGGTTTCCGGCTTCTCGAGCGTGGCACGATAG
>DASTFP010000212.1:0-7278 GCA_035719865.1 Terrimicrobiaceae bacterium
GGTGGATTTCTCGCGCTTTTCAGGCGGGCGAGAAGCTGCGTGCCCTCTCCATCCGGGAGACCGATGTCCGAGATGAGGATTTCGAACTCATAGGTCTCGGCGACCTCGAGAGCCTGGGAGATTGTGGCTGCGGTGCGCACCTCGTGACCTTCTCGAGCCAGCAGGGAGCGCAAGCTCTCCAAGGTGTCCGCGTGGTCATCTACGAGGAGAATGCGAACCGGGCGGGGACGCGATTCCTCGGCCAAATCGGGGGCATCCCGGCCTATTGCAGCGGCCGAGCCCGAGCAGGGGAGTTTGACGATAAACGAGGCGCCGGCGCCCAACCCGGCGCTTCGAGCCTCGATCGTGCCGTCGTGGAGGTCGACGAGCGCCTTGCAAATAGCAAGCCCGAGCCCCAGCCCGGCAGAGGAGGGCCGGGCTGCGGCCGCCTGCTCAAACGCATCGAAGATGCTATTCAGCTTGTGGGGGTCGATTCCCGCGCCGGTGTCGCTCACTTCCACTTGCAGCCAGTCTCCCGAATTGGCCGTGCGGATGAAGACCGTTCCCTCGACCGGCGTAAATTTTAACGCATTGCTCAACAAGTTGCAGAAAACCTGACGGAGGCGAGCCGGATCTGCTTCAAGCCGGGTGTTGTCCGCCCGAAGTTGCTCGCTTCGTTTGGGCATGCCCTGACCGGCGTCGCCAAAGCAGATATCCATCGCTTCCCGCAGGATCGCGTGAGCGTCTGTAGATTCCTTTTCGAGCGTCAGTTTTCCACTGCGAATGCGGGCCAGATCCAGAAGGTCGTCAATCAGCCGCGTCTCGGCCGCGACATTACGGCGGATGGTCGCGGCAGCCTCTCTAACGTGGCCGGGGCAATTGGGATCCTTTTCGAGTAGCGCCACCGCATAGATAATTGGCGTTAGAGGAGTGCGGAGCTCATGGGAAAGCATGGCGAGGAAGCGATCCTTAGCCGCATTGGCCGCCTCGGCTTCAGCGCGCGCGGCTTCCGCTTTAATGCGCCGCATTCTTTCCTCCGCCTCACGCTGGAGGGCGGAATTCTGGGCCTCCAGCGTTGCATTCATTTCGGTTAGGGCGCGGGTCTTGCGAAAAAGGTCGACGAAAACATTGACCTTGGATCGCAGCACCGTGGGATTGACCGGCTTGGTCAGGTAATCGACAGCTCCAACATCGTACGCGAGGATTGCATGCTGATCTTCGAGGTAATGAGCCGTGAGGAAGATTATGGGAATATTCCGGGTCCGTCGGTGTTGCTTAATGAGGCGCGCCAAGTCGATGCCATTGAGCTCCGGCATCGCGACGTCGAGTATAATCACGGCGAACTCGCGATTCATCAGCGCAAGCAGCGCTTCATTTCCATTTTGCGCCGTTGAGATCGTATAGGCTTCACTCTGCAGCAGGCTTTCGAGAGCATAGAGATTGCGCGCATCGTCATCCACGAGAAGGACGCCGGGCTGCGATGCGGGGATTTCGAACGGCTGCATCGCAGCCTCACCCGGAACCGCTTGTTCGATTGCAACCATATGCCGCCTGCTTTATCGGTGAAGCCAGATTCTAAGAACGGAGAGCAACTGACCAGTGTCAACGGGTTTGGCGATGTAGTCGCTCGCGCCGGCTTCCAGGCACTTCTCCCGATCGCCTTTCATCGCCTTGGCCGTGAGAGCCAGGATCGGCAGGGCGTGAAATTCGGGGAACTTCCGAATTTCGCGGATCGTCTGGTAGCCATCCATTTCCGGCATCATAATATCCATGAGCACGACTGAGAGATCGGGGGTCTTCCGAATGATTTCTATGGCCTGGCGGCCGTTCGTGGCATTCAGTACTTTCATGTAATGGTTCTCCAAAACGATTGAAAGTGCAAAAATATTCCGGACGTCGTCATCGACGATGAGCACCTTCCGGCCTCGCAACGCCTCGTTGGAACCGTGAAGCCGTCGGAGAGCTTGTTGTTTGCTTTCTGGCAAATCAGTAACTACGCGATGAAGAAACAGGGCCGTTTCGTCCAGCAAACGCTCAGGAGACTGAACGTCCTTTAGGATGACGCTTTTTGCCGCCGCCCGCAGGCGATCCTGTTCCAGAGTGGATAGGTCTTTTCCGGTAAAAACGACGACGGGAACATCGCGGAGGCTCGGCTCTTCCTGAATTCGGTCAAGGACTTCAAAGCCTGTCATATCCGGCAGCCGAAGGTCCAGGACACAACAGTCGAACGGACGATCAAGCAAGGCCCCAAAAGCCTCAGCGCCTGTTGCGGCGGTCGTGATTTCCAGATCGTCGTGGCCGAGGAGTTCGACGATGTCTCGCTGTTCCGCTGCATTGTCCTCCACGACGAGCAAACGCTTGGTTCTGGGGGCTACAAAACTTTTCAGACGGTCGAAGGCGCTCTCGAGGTCCTCGGTCGTCGCGGGCTTAATGAGATACGAAAAGGCCCCATGCGAAAGGCCGTGCCGCTTTTCCTCATCGACGGTGATGATTTGAATAGGAATGTGGCGCGTCTCTGGGGCGAGCTTTAATTTGTTGAGAACCGCCCACCCGAGCATGTCGGGCAACAAAATATCCAGTGTGATAATCGTGGGACGGAATTGGCGGGCCAGTGATATCGCTTCGCTGCCGCGAGTCGCCACCAGGCCTTTGAACCCTTTGTCTCGTGCCACTCCCAGAAGAACCCGCGCATAGTGTGGATCATCCTCAACTATAAGCGCGATACAATCGCCCTGGGAGATCTGGTTGCGATCGTCGGGAATTTTCTCCTCACGCGGAATCGGTACGATTGGCAACGCCCGGGAAAGTGCGACGGACGTTTGCCCCCGAATATCGCCTACCGGAGCAGTCGTCGGGGCAGAGGGACCGTCGTAATGCAGCGGAAGATAGAGTGTGAAGTGGCTGCCTTCACCCAGTTTGCTGCTCAGCCGGATTTCTCCGCCAAGAAGGGAGGCGAGTTCTCGCGATATCGCCAGACCGAGGCCGGTGCCCCCGTATTTTCGAGAGGTCCCGGCATCCGCCTGCTGAAAAGCCTCAAAGACAAGAGGCTGCTTTTCCGGTGCGATGCCAATCCCGGTGTCGCTGATGGTTATAGCGACCGCGGTTCCGGCACGATCGAGGGTTGGGTGGTCCGGGCTCCAGCCAGCTTCGACGAGGCGCACATTCATCCCGACGTGGCCGCGTGCCGTAAATTTAAAGGCGTTCGAGAGGAGATTTTTGAGAATCTGCTGCAGGCGTTTCAGATCGCTCGTGAAGAAACCCGGCAGGTCCGCATCAAACTCAACGAGGAACGGTAGATTCTTGCTTTCCGCAATATGGCGGAAACTCCGCTCAATTGTTTCCCTGAGCGAAACGAAGCGGATCTCTTCGGCTTCGACGGTTACAGTGCCCGATTCGATTTTCGAGAGATCAAGGATGTCGTTGATAAGGTTGAGCAGATCGGAGCCCGCGGAGTAGATATTATGCGCGAACTCGACTTGTTTGGGTTGGAGATTACCTCCCGTGTTGTCGGCCAGTTGCTGACCGAGAAGGAGGATCGAATTCAGGGGGGTGCGCAGCTCATGCGACATGTTTGCGAGGAACTCGGACTTATACTTCGACGTGAGGGCGAGCTCCGCGGCTTTTTCCTCGAGGGCCCGCCGCGCCTGTTCGATCTGCATATTCTTTCGCTCGACCTCCGCGTTCTGATCGGCGAGTTGCCGAGCCTTCTGCTCGAATTCCTCGTTGGTCTGCTGAAGCTCTTTCTGTCGTGCTTGCAGCTCCGTGGTGAGCTGCTGGCTTTGTTGAAGCAGGCCCTCGGTGCGCATGGTCGCTTCGATGGTGTTCAGCACGACACCGATCGATTCCGTCAGCTGCTCGAGAAAGCTCAAATGCGCGTTCGTAAAGGGGTGCAGTGACGCCAGTTCGATGACGGCCTTCGTCTTGCCTTCGAAGAGGACTGGCAGCACGACCACGCTGGCGGGCTGCGCCTCGCCCAGGGAGGACTGGATGGGCAAGTAGTCGCCAGTTAGCTCAGAAAGCAGAATGCGCCGGGTTTCCTTCGCGCACTGTCCCACCAGGCCTTCGCCCAGGGCTATTGAGTCGGGAAGGTTCGACCTGCCCGCGTAAACGGCGAGACGGCGGAGGTAAGGTTTTCGCCCATTGCTTGCCGCCATCTGGTAAATGGTGCCGCGTTGGGCGTTGACCAAGGGGGCCAACTCGGAGAGGAGCATTTCTCCCACGGTGGAAAGATCGCGCTGTCCCTGCAACATGCGCGTGAATTTCGCAAGGTTCGTCTTGAGCCAGTCCTGCTCTTCGTTGCGCTCGGTGGTCACGCGGAGGTTGCCAATCATCGTGTTGATGTTGTCCTTCAACTCCGCGACTTCCCCGCGCGCATCCACCTGGATCGAGCGCGTGAGGTCGCCCTTGGTTACGGCGGTGGCGACCTCAGCAATTGCACGCACTTGGGTGGTAAGATTCGCTGCGAGGAGATTGACGTTCGCCGTCAGATCCTCCCACGTCCCGGCGGTGCCGGGAACGTTGGCTTGTCCACCAAGACGGCCCTCGACGCCGACCTCGCGAGCAACGTTCGTGACTTGATCGGCAAACGTGGCAAGCGTGTCGGTCATGTTGTTGATGGTTTCGGCCAGGGCGGCAACTTCGCCTTTGGCCTGAACCGTCAACTTCTGGCGCAGGTTTCCTGTGGCCACGGCGGTCACGACTTTCACGATGCCGCGGACCTGGTCAGTCAGGTTGGCCGCCATGACGTTGACGGAGTCGGTAAGGTCCTTCCAGGTGCCAGCGACGCCGGGCACCAGCGCCTGCCCTCCGAGTTTGCCCTCGGTGCCAACTTCCCGCGCGACACGTGTCACCTCGGCGGCAAACGCGTTGAGCTGATCGACCATGGTGTTGATGGTATTCTTCAGCTCGAGAATCTCCCCCTTCACATCCACCGTAATTTTTCTGGACAGATCACCGCGGGCTACGGCGGTCGTAACCTCGGCGATGTTACGGACCTGAGCGGTCAAGTTGGAGCCCATCGCATTCACCGAGTCGGTGAGGTCCTTCCAAGTTCCGGCCACGCCCGGGACGACGGCTACAACGCCAAGGCGGCCCTCCGTTCCGACTTCGCGCGCCACGCGAGTGACTTCAGAAGCGAAAGACCGCAACTGCTCCACCATCGTATTTATTGTTTCCTTGAGCTGGAGGATTTCCCCCCGAACGTCCACGGCGATCTTGCGCGAGAGATCGCCGTTGGCGACGGCGATGGTCACCTCCGCGATGTTGCGCACCTGGTCGGTGAGATTTGAGGCCATCGAGTTGACATTGTCCGTCAGATCCTTCCAGGTGCCGGCCACGCCGCGAACCTGCGCCTGTCCGCCGAGCTTGCCCTCGGTGCCCACCTCGCGCGCCACCCGGCTGACTTCCGACGCAAAGGCATTCAGCTGATCGACCATGGTATTTATCGTGTCCTTCAATTCCAGGATCTCGCCCTTCACATCCACGGTGATTTTGCGTGAAAGGTCGCCGCGGGCCACCGCAGTGGTCACTTCGGCGATATTGCGCACCTGGCTGGTCAGGTTGTTCGCCATGGAGTTGACGTTGTCGGTGAGATCTTTCCAGGTGCCGGCCACGTCCGGAACCTTGGCCTGGCCGCCAAGTTTGCCCTCGGTGCCGACTTCGCGCGCCACCCTGCTGACCTCCGAGGCGAAGGCATTCAGCTGGTCAACCATCGTGTTCATGGTCTTCTTGAGCTGAAGAATCTCGCCTTTCACATCGACCGTAATCTTGCTTGAAAGGTCCCCGCGCGCGATCGCCGTGGCGACGTCCGCGATGTTGCGCACCTGGGCGGTGAGGTTCGAGGCCATGGAGTTGACGTTGTCGGTGAGGTCTTTCCAAGTGCCGGCCACGCCCCGAACCTGCGCCTGCCCGCCGAGCTTGCCCTCGGTGCCCACCTCGCGCGCCACCCGGGTCACTTCCGAGGCGAAACCATTCAATTGGTCGACCATGGTATTGATGGTGTTCTTGAGCTCGAGCATTTCGCCCTTCACGTCCACGGTGATCTTTTTGGAAAGGTCGCCGCTCGCAACGGATCTGGCCACGTTGGCGATGTTGCGCACCTGGGCGGTGAGGTTGGAGGCCATGGAATTGACGTTGTCGGTGAGGTCTTTCCAGGTGCCGGCCACGCCACGAACCTGTGCCTGCCCACCGAGCTTGCCCTCGGTGCCGACCTCCCGCGCCACGCGGGTGACCTCTGAGGCGAATGAATTGAGTTGGTCGACCATGGTATTGATGGTGACTTTCAGCTCGAGAATCTCCCCTCTCACATCCACGGTGATCTTGCGCGACAAGTCGCCGCGCGCCACGGCGGTCGTCACATCGGCGATGTTGCGAACTTGGGCCGTGAGATTGGAGGCCATGGAGTTAACGTTATCGGTGAGATCTTTCCACGTTCCGGCTACGCCGCGCACCTCAGCCTGCCCACCCAGCTTGCCCTCGGTTCCGACTTCCCGGGCCACGCGGGTAACTTCGGCGGCGAAGGCATTCAGCTGATCCATCATGGTGTTAATGGTCCCCTTCAGCTCGAGAATTTCGCCTCTCACATCCACGGTGATCTTTCGCGAAAGATCGCCGCGTGCGACGGCGGTTGTAACGTCGGCAATATTGCGCACTTGCGCCGTGAGATTGCCGGCCATTTGATTGACGCTCTCGGTGAGGTCTTTCCATACGCCGGAAACTCCTTTCACCCGCGCCTGTCCGCCTAGTTTTCCTTCGGTGCCAACCTCTCTTGCCACCCGAGTGACTTCGGAGGTGAAAACGGCGAGTTGATCGATCATTCGGTTGATCAACTTGGCTGAGTTCAGGAAATCGCCTCGCAGCCGGCGACCGTCCACTTCCAGCGCGATAGCTTGCCCCAGGTCGCCCTTGGCGACCGCGCCGATGGTTCGCGCGACCTCTGCTGTGGGACGCGCGAGGTCGTCCAGCAGCACGTTTAGGGCTTCGAGTTCATCCGCCCAGCCTCCAACGAACCCGCTCGTTGCAAACCGTTCTTGCAAACGCCCTTCCTTCCCGACCGCCCGAGCAACATAGGCTGCCTGCCGCGTGCGCCGCTCGCTCATTGCCGCAATTTCGTTGAAGGCATCGGCGATCCTTCCACTTAGACCTTCCCATTTCGTCGGCAGGCGGGTGGAAAAATCTCCCCCGCGGAAGGTCAGGACTGCCCGAAGCAGTTCGGCCTCGAAAGAAGCCTCGTCGCTGCCGTTGGCGTTCGCGTCATTTGTTCTCGAGCGCTGGGTCATCGACAGGCGTCCCGGAGGAGTA
>DASTFP010000213.1:0-2630 GCA_035719865.1 Terrimicrobiaceae bacterium
AATGCTGTGCCGGCCTGCCTTGCGGCGGTCCGATCGCCCGAGGCGTCGCTGCCCCGATTGGAACACATCGACGCGACCATCCTTTCCGATCGGGCCATTGCGAAGGTGCACCTTCAATTTTTCCGCGATCCAATGCCGACGGATGTCATCACTTTTTCCTACGGCGAGATCCTCGTTGGTGCCGGCGTCGTTTCGGAGAATGCGGCGCGTTTCGGCCACGACGCAAGCGAGGAGGCCGCGTTCTGTATCATCCACGGTCTGCTTCATCTTTCCGGATGGGATGACCAGACAGTTCGCGACGCGAAAGATATGGCCGTGAAGCAGGAACAGGTTTTCAAAACAGCGCGCGGAATGCTATGCTCGGGCGACAAATGAGAGGGGTCAACGGCTACGGCTTGCACCAGGCGGACGATTCGCAAATCGAACTGCTGCGCGCCGTCGTGCTCTGTCATCCCGGTTGGGACCGCCTCGCGGCCGCAACTTTTGTGCCGGACAGAAGCTCCCCGTGCAGCTGGCTTCATTGGAAGGAGAGGGTCTTCGTGCCGGCCCTCCTTTCGGGAATCGAAGGAGCTCGGTTTGCGGCGGCGGCTGGAGACTGCAGGTCCCTTGCGATTTGCGACCATGCGATCGATGCGGCCCTGGCGCCTGATCTCGCGAACGCGAGCCGGGCAGCTGGTGCCGCCCTGATGGAGGAATATTTGCCCCCTAAAACCGAAAAGCTTTGGATGCGATATCGCTCGCTGCAGAGCTCGCGCGAAGTTCCCGGGCATCTCGCCGTCGTTTGCGCGGTGCGTGCGGTCGCATTTCACCTTTCGCCGTGGGCCATGGTGAGTGCTTATGTGTTTCTGGAGGCGAAGACAGGGCTGCCGCGGGACGGTTTTGCCTTGTGGGTGAACATGGTTGCCGATTGTCTGACGGCACGCCAAAGCCCGAAAAGTTCCGATTTGCGGGCAGCTTAGGATGGCCCAGGTAAAGGAAGTACCGGGCAGCAGCACGCGTGATGAAACGGCTCTCGATCAGCCGTGGAACGTTGTGGTCCACAACGACCCGGTAAATCTCATGGTTTATGTGACGATGGTTTTTCGTAAGGTCTTCGGTTTCTCTCGTGAAAAAGCCGAGTCCCACATGCTGGAAGTGCATCACAAGGGCCGCTCAATCGTCTGGTCCGGCGCGCGCGAACGGGCGGAACTTTACGTTCAGCAGCTGCATTCCCATCTGCTGCTGGCTACAATCGAGCGCGTCGATTCGTGATGGAGTTCTATAGAATATCCGGCAATCGACTGGGCCTGCGAGAGATTCCCCCGCTCCTGGCGGGCTTGATGCGCCAAATTCCGGTTCCGGTCGGGGAGGATGTGAAGGCGGTTGAGGATCGGCTCTTTCCGAAACCCAGCCGGGACCCTGAAGAGGGAGGGCTTTGCGAGGACTGGAAGGCGCACGTAGAGCCCGAGTTGCATTCGTTTTTCTTGTCCGCGCGGCAGGTGGTCGAGGCTGATCTTCGGGGGATCAAAGAGGAGGAAGGCGGATTTGCCCTCGATTTTCCCGCCGGACACGCGGAATCTTGGCTAAACGCCTTGAATCAGGCCCGGATCGCCCTGGCGGCCCATCACAGTCTCGACGAGGCTGAGCTGGCTCGCTCCGCGCCGATGGTCATACTCAACGAACGGGATCTGGCCAGATTCCAGATCCACTTCTACGCGGCGCTCCAGCAGTGGCTGGTGGAGATCGTAGACTTTGCATAATTTTCTGCGCTCCCGAAAGCGCACGAGCAGCCCATGGAGCAAACGCCCGCGATTCTCGTGCGAAAGACGCCCTGGTCGGAAACCAGCCTTATCGTAACATGGATGACTGGGCGCTTCGGAACAGTGCGAACGGTGGCGCGAGGAGCTCGCAGACCCAAAAGCCCGTTCGCCGGAAACCTCGACCTCTTCTACGGCGCGGATATTTCGATTTCAATCAGCGGCAACAGCGACCTGCATACACTGCGCGAAGTCAGCCTCAAAACCGTCTTCGACGTCTCCGGCGCGGGAAGCGTTGGATTCTATCTCGCCGCCTATTTTGGGGAGTTGGCGGTCATCGCGGCGCCGTCGATGCATCCCGCGCCTGAGATCTTCGAGCTTCTGGAGCGTGGGATCAATTTCGTGCAACGAGCTCCCCCGAATCTGAAAGCCTTGCATCACTTCGAAGCAGAGTTGTGCCGCCTGCTCGGTGTTCACGATCCCTCGGGAAAGGTATCTGCCCTCGACGCTCTGGCGTCGCTCTACGGGAACATTCCAGCATCTCGCGAGATGGTGATGAGGCTTTTCGCATGAAAGAGTAGACTACCTGATCGGAGTGGCTCGTCCGGTATCTGTAAGCGGCGAGACGCATCTGCGGCCTAAATGCCCACGTTTTCGGCGCCTTGGAAATCGCAGGCGAAGTCTGCGGAGCGGCGAGACATCTGACACCTGCATGGGCGCCTGCGAAGTTGCGAACACGAAACCCTCACCTGCAGGTATTGGTGAATCCGCGAGATGCCTCCGGTTCCCTTTACCCTGGCGTAGCGTAATCCATGGTGAATCCCGCCGCCGTCCGCGACGTCTCCGGGCCATCAAGAGACCGTTGGGCGTGTTAAGGGATTTACAAACGTCTCG
>DASTFP010000214.1:0-6574 GCA_035719865.1 Terrimicrobiaceae bacterium
TCCCCATATGGCTGATGGCCAGGACAACACCACGGCCCGCCAGAATATTCCTCTCGACAACTTCGCTGTTAATGAACGGCGCGATTCGGAGGATAGTCTCCTGCGGAAGCGCGGCGAATTTGAAGGAACAGATTCCGTTGGCGCCGAGAGTCGTAAAATGTCGAAAGGTCAGTCGGTGAATTTCCGTGGCAGACTTCTCGTTTGCGAAGACCGCGGTGAGATTTTCCCTTGCGAGCTTGCGGTAGCGCGGCAGGATCGCCCACAAGAACGCGCCAATCACCTGGCCGAGCACAAAGCACACCGCGAGAGGGAGCCGGCGAATCACGGTGACCGCGCCCAGTGCGAGCCAGTATATCAAGCGATCTATCATGAAGAAAAAGGTGCAGCCTCTTAGTAATGCGGATTCCGCATCGGAAGCAATTTCCATTGGACCGGGCTCGACGGTAGGAATTCTCGGCGGCGGGCAACTGGGCCGCATGTTCGGAATCGCGGCGCGGAGGATGGGTTATCGGGTCCACGCTTTTGAGCCGAATCCCGACAGCCCTGCCGGGCAAATCAGCGACGTGGAAATCAACGCGCCCTATACCGACTCGCTTGCATTGAAGCGTTTCGCCCGTCGGGTGGATGTGATCTCCTTCGAGTTCGAAAACATTCCCCTGTCAGCGATCAACGAAGTCGCCAACCTGCGCCCGCTGCGTCCGAGGGGCGAAGTTTTGCACATCTGCCAGAACCGGGAGCGGGAGAAGGCGTTCCTGGCCCGGTACGGCTTTCCTCACGCTCCGTATGCCGTCGTAGATTCCGCAGGGAGCCTCGGCGGAGCCCTCGCGAGGCTTGGAACGCCATCGGTGCTAAAGACGGCGGATTTCGGATATGATGGAAAGGGGCAATTGAAAATCGAGGGAGTCGCCGATCCAGAAAAGTCCTGGCAAAAATTCAACGCCTCGCGTGGCGTGCTCGAAAAGTGGATCCCTTTCGAAGCGGAGCTTTCGGTGATCGTCGGGCGTGGTCTCGACGGGCGCATGATCGCATTTCCGCCGTCGGAGAACATCCACAAGCGTCACATCCTGGACCTCTCGATTGTGCCGGCCCGATTTCCGCCGGCCGTGTGCGAAGCCGCTGTCCGGATTGCGTCCGATATTACGGACTCGCTGGGTGTGGTGGGACTTCTGGCCGTGGAATTCTTTCTCGCGGGGGACGGTGAGCTTGTGGTCAACGAGTTGGCGCCCCGTCCTCACAATTCTGGCCACTACACCTTCGATGCGTGCGCAACGAGTCAGTTCGAGCAACAGTTGCGGGCGGTCTGCGGCCTTCCGTTGGGGTCAAGCGCCTTGCTCACGCCAGCCGTGATGTGGAACCTGCTCGGTCACCTCTGGGAGAGGGGCGAACCGGACTGGCGGATGATTCTTTCCGAGCCCCGCGCAAAGCTTCATCTTTACGGCAAGGCGGAGCCGCGCCCGGGAAGGAAAATGGGACATGTCACCGTGCTCGCCGAGACCAGCGAGGCTCTTCGCATCATCAAAAGCTTTCAGGAGGGCCTCGTTTGATTGTTGATTCAAGCGGTTGTTCGGACTGCTAAGAGCGCAAGGAGCCAATGAATTCGCGCGTGATCAAGACGAGGCATCCTCCGCGGGTCATCGTCGCTGCTGTGCTGATCGGATTGTTCCTGGCGGGTTTCATTGTCCTCGCGGTCTGGCAAAGCGGAGCGCAAATCGAGAAGGCCAGAATGACTGGTCGGATCGTGGCCAAGGAGTTCGTGCCGAGAGCCGAGCACCAGGTTACCCTTGGGCGCAGGGGCGGCCTGACGTCACAGGACTCCGCGGGCGAATATATCCTCACCGTTGAAGTCGTGACCGGCGGGACGACGAAACCTTATTATGTCTGGGTGGACAAGAGGCGTTACGAGAGCCTAAAGATTGGCGATTCCTTTGATGTCGGGCCCTATCTGGTACGCGAATAAAAAATGAACGCCTTTTCGGACGCGCTGTCTCAGGTTGTAAATACCGCGTCAACTCGGTTTTGGTATTTGTCATGAGTATTCTTGCACAGCAAACAAACAGTCAGGTTCAGGAGGCGCGCCAGTGGGTTGAGCCTCTGGTTTCAGAAGTCGGCAAAGTCGTCGTCGGCCAAAAAAAGCTCATCCACCGTCTCCTTACGGGGCTCTTATGCAACGGCCACGTGCTCCTGGAAGGCGTCCCGGGCCTGGCCAAGACCTTGACTGTTCGAACGCTGGCTTCGTGCATTCGGACGGGTTTTCAGCGCATACAGTTTACCCCCGATCTTCTCCCCGCCGACCTTATCGGAACCCTGATTTACAATCCAAGGGATGGCGACTTCATCACCAAGCTTGGCCCCATTTTTTCAAACCTGATCCTCGCCGACGAGATCAACCGGGCACCTGCAAAGGTCCAGAGTGCGCTGCTCGAAGCGATGCAGGAGCGTCAGGTCACGATTAGCGACACCACGTATCCGCTGGCCGATCCTTTCCTGGTTCTCGCCACGCAAAATCCGATCGAACATGAGGGGACTTACCAGCTTCCCGAGGCGCAGCTCGATCGTTTCATGCTCAAGGTGAACGTGGGTTACCCGACGCGGGACGAGGAACGCGAAATTCTGAATACGATGGCGACCTCGACACCCTTGCTGAGCGTTCAAGCGGTCGTTTCTCCCGAGGATATTCTTCACGCCCGCAGTGTGGTGAATTCCGTTTATGTGGATGATCGGATCAAGGACTACATCGTGAATATCGTTTGGGCGACCCGCGATCCCGCCGCCTACAAGCTTAAGCTCGATGGCATGATCCGTTTCGGGGCCTCGCCGCGCGCAACGATTTATCTGACGCTGGCGGCGAAGGCGCAAGCCTTCATCGCCGGGCGCGGCTATGTGACGCCTCAGGATGTCAAGTCCATCGGACTCGATGTGCTTCGCCACCGCATTGGCGTAACGTATGAAGCGGAAGCCGAGTCGGTGACGAGTGAGATGATCGCCGAGAAGATCTTTGCGGGTCTTGCGGTGCCGTAAGGTTGTTTTGCGCAAGCTGTTCCGTCCTCTTCCACGAAGCTCTCCCTCGAACGGGCGTTTGGCAAGCGCGATGCACCCAGGTCCATGAATCAAGACCCACGCGAGATCCTCAAGAAGATTCGCCGCATCGAGCTGCGGACGCGCCGGCTGGTGAATGCGTCCTTCTCCGGCCGCTACCACAGCGTCTTCAAGGGCCGCGGCATGAACTTCGAGGAGGTCCGCGAATACGCGGCCGGCGACGACATTCGGACCATCGATTGGAACGTCACGGCGCGAATGAATGCGCCTTACGTAAAGAAGTTTACCGAGGAGCGCGAGCTTACGGTGATGCTTCTGGTGGATGTCAGCGCGTCGGGGAGTTTCGGGAGTGTCGAGTTGAGCAAGCGCGAGCTTTCCGCGGAGGTCGCGGCGATCCTGGCGTTTAGCGCCATTAACAACAGCGACAAGGTGGGCCTGCTCCTGTTTTCCGACGACGTTGAACTTTTTATCGCTCCCAAGAAAGGACGCCTTCACACGCTGCGCCTGATACGGGAAATGCTCTATTTTCAACCCAGGGGAAAGCAAACGAATCTCGCCGCGGCGTTGGAGTACCTGAACACGGTAATGTCGCGCCGGGCGGTCGTATTCCTTATTTCGGACTTCCTGGCACCCGATTACACCAAGCCCCTCACCGTTTCGAGCCGGCGCCACGACGTGGTCGCAATGCCGGTCCTCGACCCCGGGGAGGAGCGCCTTCCGGACGTGGGTCTGGTTACTTTCGAGGATGCGGAAACCGGCGAACAAATCGAAATCAATACCTCCAGCTCGTCGGTTCGGAGCGCGTTCGCCGCGGAAGAGGAGCGCCGGCGCAAGAGGCTCGACAAACTTTTCGGCTCGCATGGAATCGACGTTGTTCCCCTCGCGACCAACCAGGATTACCTTGTGGCGCTTCGCGCTTTCTTCGAGCGTCGCAAAAGGAGGCTGGCCGCATGATGCCCGCAGCTCCGCCGCCGACGCCGGCGCCGCTCCACGACATCGCCGGCCCGATGTGGCTTTTCCCATATCCGGTGTGGTTGGTCGTCGCAGCGGCAATAGCCTTCCTGGTTCTGGTCGGCTTCATTTTCTGGCTTACACGGCGCCCGCGCCGCGTTCCACCTCAGACTCCGCAGCAATGCGCGCTCGCGGCGCTCGAGGCATTGCGTCGCGAGGGGCCCGAAGCGGATTCCTACGCCTTTGGAGTGAAGATTTCCGATGCCTTGCGCACCTACGTTCGCGACCAGCATGGCCTCGACGCCGTCACGCGCACTTCCGTGGAATTTCTCGAAGCCTTGCGCGACAATGCAGCCTTTTCGGACAATGAGAAGGCCGCGCTCTCCGAGTTCCTGGAATCGGTCGACTTGCTCAAGTACGCGCGAATGCCCGCCGCCGCAGAGGAGATACAATCCCTGCTGGCCATTGCCGAACGATTGGTGCGCGGCGAGGCCGCCAGCAAGACCAGCGCTCTCAAATGAGTGACGGAACTCCATTCGGTTTCAGCTTTGCTCACCCGTGGGTGCTCCTCCTGCTGCTGTTGCTGCCAATCCTGGCTGTGTTGAAGGGGCGCTTCGGAGGCACCGCAGGCGTAACGTTCTCGAGCACTTCCGCGCTGTCCGCGCTCGGACGGCGGCGCCGTTCGCGGGCGGGAGCCCTGCTTGCGTTGCTGGCTCATCTGGCGATGGCCAGTCTCATCGTGGCCCTTGCCCGTCCGCAACTTGGCCGTACGCTCACGCGGGTTCAGGCGAGCGGGGTGGACATCATGCTGGCTCTTGACGTGTCGCGATCAATGCTCGCGGAGGACTTCAATATAGGAACGCAGCGAGCCAACCGGATCGAAGCGGTCAAACAAGTAACCGAACAATTCATCCGGCAGCGTCCGAACGATCGGATCGGAATCGTGGCCTTTGCGGGACGGCCTTACCTTGTCAGTCCGCTCACCCTCGATCATGACTGGTTAATCCAGAACCTCGATCGGCTCCGGATCGGGATGGTGGAAGACGGCACCGCCATCGGCTCCGCCATTGCGTCCGCTGCCAACCGCCTCAAGGACAAGCAGGCCAAGAGCAAGTTGGTCGTTCTGCTAACAGACGGCGACAACAATGCGGGCAGGGTCACTCCCCTTACCGCGACCGAAGCGGCCAAAGCGCTCGGGATCCGGGTCTATACGATCGGCGCGGGGACAAACGGGGAGGTGCCTTTTCCCTTCACAGATCCTTTCGGCAGGACGGTCTATCGCAATGTTCAGATGGAGTACAACGATGACTTGCTTAAACAGATCGCTTCGGTTTCCAAGGGGAAGTATTTTCGCGCGGCAGACACGCAATCCCTGAAGGAGGTATTCGATGAGATCGACCAGATGGAAAAAACGAAGGTAGAAATCGAGAAAACGTCGGACTACCGCGACCTCTTCCCGATCTTTCTTCTTGCCGGTTTTGTTTTGCTCGGATCGGAGGTGCTTCTTTCCCAAACCGTATGGAAACGTCTTCCCTGACATTTTCCCAGCCCGTGTGGTTCCTGGCCTTGGCGATCGTGCCCGTTGTCGCGGGCCTGTACGTGTGGTCGCAGCGGCGCAGCGATGCCCTGTTATCGAAGGTTGTCGCGCCCCGGTTGCGCGCGCAGTTGGCGGGCGCGGCCAGCAAAGCACGGCGCAACCTGAAGGCCGCGCTGATTGTGGCGGTCTTCGGTTTGATTGCCGTTGCTCTGGCGCGGCCACAGTGGGGATTCAATCAACGCGAGGTCAAACAGCGGGGGCGCGACGTGATAGTGGCGATCGACACATCGCGCAGCATGCTCGCTACGGATGTTGCCCCGAGCCGGCTTTCGCGCGCCAAACTCGTCGCGCAAGACCTGCTTCGCCTGGTGCGCGGAGATCGGATCGGCTTGGTGGCTTTTGCCGGGTCAGCCTTTCTGCAGGCTCCGTTGACACTCGACTATAACGCCGTGCTTGCCTCGCTCGACGAACTCGACGCGACGGTCATCCCCAAGGGCGGAACAAACATTGCCGAAGCCATTCGCACCGCGGAGCAGGCTTTTGGAAAGGGTGAGGGCCAGAGCAGGGCGCTGATAATCCTCACGGACGGCGAGGAACTTGATGCGGATGGCATTTCCGCTGCGAAGAGGGCTGCTTCCCTTGGCGTGCGGATTTTCACGGTGGGCATAGGTTCCAGCGAGGGCTCGCTGATTCCACTTCGGACGGAAGAAGGAGCGGATTTCGTCCGCGACGCAAGCGGGAAGCCGGTCCAGAGCCGGTTGGATGAGAAACGGCTGAGGGAAATCGCCGAGGCTGGCGGGGGGTTCTATGTGGCGCTTGGCCCGGAGGCCGCGCGAGAGATCTTTGAGAAGGGAATTCTCGCTCTCGACGAGGCTGAGACCGGAGTCATGACGTCCCGGCAGCCGATCGAACGCTATCAATGGCCGCTGGGCGTTGCCGTCACTTTGCTTGCCCTGTGGCTGATCCTCGGTGATCGGAGGAGAACGCCTGCCCTCCGAAAGAGCGCGGTTGCCGCTGCCGTGCTCGCTTTGTCCGTTCCCGTTTCCTTTG
>DASTFP010000215.1:0-3409 GCA_035719865.1 Terrimicrobiaceae bacterium
CTGAAGCTGAAGCCGAGCGTATCCTCGCACGCGATCAGCGACGTGAAGCGTGGGACCTGTGGGGTCCTTACCTCAGCGAGCGCCAATGGGGGACAGTGAGGGAGGACTACTCGGCAGATGGCGACGCGTGGAACTATTTCCCTCACGAGCACGCCCGCTCCCGCGTCTACCGCTGGGGCGAAGACGGCCTGCTGGGCCTCTGCGATAGCGATTGCCGGCTCTGCTTCTCCGCGGCGTTCTGGAATGGGCATGATCCGATTCTCAAGGAGCGACCCTTCGGGCTGTCGAATCCACAAGGGAATCATGGGGAGGATCTCAAGGATTGCTTCTACCATCTTGATAACACGCCAACCCACAGCCTCATGCGGGGCCTCTACAAGTATCCGCAGCAGGAATTCCCCTATCAGCGTCTGATCGATGAGAACGCGCATCGCTCGAGGCTCGAGCCGGAGTTCGAGCTCGTTGACACCGGGGTCTTCAATGAGAGCCGATATTTCGACATCTTCATCGAGTATGCAAAGGCGGGGCCAAATGATATCTGCATCAGGATTTCCGCCCTGAACCGGGGACCGGACCCCGCGGCGCTGACGATCCTGCCCACGCTCTGGTTTCGCAACACGTGGTCATGGGGGCAGGAGGGGGCCACGAAGCCGCAAATGCATCTCACCGGAGACAAGTCGATTCGGGCGGCGCCCTGGGGACTCCCCGTTTACCACTACTATTGTGAGGGCGCCTCTGAATTCGTGTTCACTGAAAACGAAACCAATAATCAGCTTCTTTTCGGATCGAAAAACCCCGCCGCGCACGTGAAGGACGCGTTCCACGATTACGTCGTTCATGGAAAGACCGGTGCGGTCAACCCGGCGGGCGCGGGAACCAAGGCCTCTGCCGTCTATCGGCGTTCGATCGCCCCGGGCGAGACTTCTGTAATCCGGCTCCGCCTTACTGAGCTCCCCCTGCCCGATCCATTTGGTGAGTCGTTTCATTCGACCTTCCACGACCGTGCCAAGGAGGCTGACGACTTCTACGAGGCGCTCACGCCTGGTCTGCCGGAGGAAACCGCAATGATTCAGCGTCGGGCGCTCGCCGGATTGCTCTGGTCCAAAAAGTTCTATTTCTATCCTGTTATTCAGTGGCTGGAGGGCGATCCGACCATGCCTGCGCCACCGCGCGAGCGTTGGCAAGGGCGCAACGCCTTCTGGAAAGAGCTGCACGCCCACGACATCATTTCGATGCCGGACTGCTGGGAGTATCCCTATTTTTGCGCCTGGGACCTCATGTTCCACTCCGTTGCTTTTGTGATTATCGATCCCGCGACGGCGAAGCGCCAGAACATGGTGCTGCATGGCGAGCGCTTTGCCTCGCCCAGCGCCCAGCTTCCCGCTTACGAATGGGCGCTCTCCGACGTCAATCCGCCAATTGCCAGCTGGGCGACCTGGCGCATCTATTCGGTCGAGCGCGCTTTGAAGGGCGAGAGCGATCGCGAGTATCTCAAACGGGCCTTCAACAAGCTTTTGCTCAGCTACGCCTGGTGGGGCAACCGTGTCGATCAGACCGGAGACAATGTCTTTGAAGGCGGCTTTCTCGGCATGGACAACATCGGGGTTTTCGATCGGCGCTATCTCCTGCCCGACGGGAGCAAGATCGAACAAAGCGACGGGACGGCGTGGATGGCGACGTTCTCGCTCAGCATGCTAAACATCTCCCTGGAACTCGCCACTGAAGACCCCGCCTTCGAAGACATCGCGGACAAGTTCCTTAACGATTTCATTTACCTCGCCGCCGCGATCAATGCGCGCGGAACAAGTGGATTCACGCTGTGGGACGATGAGGACGGCTTCTATTATGATGTGCTCAGGCGGCCCGACGGCACAGCCGACTATTTGCGAACCCGTTCGATGGTCGGCCTCACGCCGCTTTTCGCCGTCGAAAGCTTCGATACTCAGCTGGCGAAGCGATTTCCCCTGCTGCGGAAGCGTGTGCAATGGTTCCGGGATCACCGCCCGCATCTCTTGGATCAGCTTCATCACATCGGAGTCGAGATTCAGGGACGCCGTTTGGTCTCATTGGTCCCGCCGGAACGGCTGCGACGACTCTGTGAGCGCCTCTTTGACGAGAACGAGTTTCTATCCCCCCACGGCATCCGGGCCCTTTCCCGCTATTACCTCGACCACCCGTATACCTTCAGCGAGGGCGGTGAAACCGAAACGCTCCGCTACAGCCCCGCCGACAGTCCCGTCGCAATGTTTGGAGGAAATTCGAATTGGCGAGGACCCATCTGGCTGCCGATGAACTACCTGCTGATCGAGGCCCTGCAAAAGTTTGGATTCTACTTCGGCGATACCTTCAAGGTCGAGTTTCCCACCGGAAGCGGATGCCTAATGAATCTCTGGGACATCTCG
The DNA here is from genome assembly GCA_035719865.1 of Terrimicrobiaceae bacterium. Classification (GTDB taxonomy): domain Bacteria; phylum Verrucomicrobiota; class Verrucomicrobiia; order Chthoniobacterales; family Terrimicrobiaceae; genus DASTFP01. Next base: position 2,403 of record DASTFP010000215.1, read on the forward strand.
CTGGAGCTCGAGAGACGACTCGTCTCGATTTTTCTGCGCGGACCCGACGGCGGCCGTCCCTTCAACGGGAAAGTCGACTTGTTGCAGAACGACCCGCATTGGCGCGATCTCATCCTTTTCAATGAGTATTTCGACGGCGACAATGGCACCGGTGTGGGGGCCAGCCATCAAACGGGCTGGACGGCGCTGGTCGCAAAAATGATCCGCCAGCTGCACACCTTCGACCCGAACGTCTAGCGCCCGAAGGATTTCCTACACCGCCGTACCAGGAAGAGGCGACATTGAGCCATCACCACTGCGGGCATAGAGACTGAACAACCACCTCGCTGCCCGAATCCCATCGGCGCTTGCGGAAGGAGAGCAACGCGATATCTAGATGGACAGTAAAATTACCTATACACATAGCGCAATTTAACATTTCACGTCAGGCAAAGGAGAAAACACATGTCAACCGAAGCCCAATGCCCCTTCCACCACGTCGCCGGCGGCGGCGCGTCGAACCGCGACTGGTGGCCGAACCAGTTGAAACTCGAGCTCCTGCACCAGCATTCCTCCAAGTCCAATCCAATGGGGGAGGACTTCGACTACGCGAAGGAGTTCAAGAGCCTCGACCTGGCGGCGGCGAAGAAAGATCTCGCGGCGCTGATGACCGACTCGCAGGACTGGTGGCCGGCGGACTTCGGGCACTACGGCCCCTTGTTCATCCGCATGGCCTGGCACAGCGCCGGCACCTACCGCATCGGCGACGGCCGCGGCGGCGGCGGCCGGGGCCAGCAGCGCTTCGCCCCGCTGAACAGCTGGCCGGACAACGTCAGCCTGGACAAAGCCCGCCGCCTGCTGTGGCCGATCAAGCAGAAGTACGGCCCCAAGATTTCCTGGGCCGACCTGATGATCCTCACCGGCAACGTCGCGCTGGAAACGATGGGCTTCAAGACCTTCGGCTTCGCCGGCGGCCGCGAGGACACCTGGGAGCCGGACCAGGACGTCTACTGGGGCGCCGAGACGAC